>JALZFJ010000225.1 GCA_030867425.1 Actinomycetota bacterium
AGGAGCATTGGCAGGACGTACAAGGTCGCACGGTTTTGGACAGAAATGGCGATGAGATCGGCACCGTGGAGGACCTCTACGTGTACGAGGACGCGGCGGCGGTGCACACCCTCAAAGTCGAGGTCGAAGGGCGCCACGTTCTGGTCCCGGTCGACGCGGTGACCAACGTGAGCGAGGACGGGGTAGAGGTGGAGCAGAGCAAAGACACAATCCTGGAATCCCCGGAGTTCGACTCGGGGGAAGTGCCCGACCCCGAGACCCGCCGCGCCGCCTACCAGCATTACGGATATCCGGACCAGCTCGACCTGGGTGGAGGATAGCAGGAGATCCAACCCTCGCTAGCTGTCGGTTCGAGGAGGAACTCGAATTGCCGTTCACTGTCTCCGGCGTCGAGGTCCCTTGAACTACCGGTAGCCCTCTTATCTCATCAGCTCGCTCCCCATCCGGCGTAGATAGCAGTGTAACTGGGAAGGATAGTCGGATAAGGGGATAAACACGGAAGATCGTCACGTTCAGAATTCGCGTCTGGGGACGCTTTCGGCTCGTACAAGGTATGATTTGTGTCGTTGGAGAAGTGACCGCAGGGAAAGCGGGAGGAAGGAGGACATCCGTGCCGGAGAACAGGCAGCCCGAGGAGGATGTTCTCCGATCCCCTCTACGCCGTGATCAGCCAGAGCACGGGACCCTGAGCAGCTAGACCGCAAAATCGGGAACGGCTCTTAGACTCCCTGAGCTTCGCATTCCTCCGGGTGCTTACGCGTCGCCCTGCTGTAAGTGCCGCGGATGAGGATCTAGGGACTGTATTTCACGAGCGCCCCGAGCAGGAGGAGCCCCTGATCCCGGCGGGCTGCACGTTCGAAGGACGTACCAACCCAACTACTTCACTACCGCCCCGTCATCTCGCAGGATCTCGACGGCGTCCGGGTCAGTGTGGAAGACCCGCACCCTGACCGAGGAGGCGGCGAGCAGCACGCCTATGAGGCCGCCCCTCATATCCTGGGGCTTCGCAGGCTCGACCCAGCCCACCTCGGCGTTCGAGAGGTCCGCGTCAGTCGTCACGAAGCGTTGCAGAAAGAGGCTCAAGGGCACCCGCAAGACGAGGGAGAGCACTATGCCGCCCAGGACCAGGAGATAAATATCCCAGCCCAGGTACAGCCCGACGCCCAAGGCACCGAGGAAGAAGACGGCTGCGAGCAAGTTCGCCGCGACGATGGTGGTGCCGCAGTTGCGGTGGACGGCGAGCTTCTTCTCCCCGGCCCTAAGGCGCCGCAAAGCCTCGCGAGCGGCGCCGTCTACCTCTTCCGTGGAGCGAACGCCCTGCACGAAGAAGCCGTCGTCAGTAGAGAAGCCGTTGAACTTTCGGCCTGGCTCCCTCTCCATCATCACTACGATGGTTGCGTGCTCTAGGGCGTGATTACGGCGCAAGATCTTGTTCCCAAACATATTCTTGAGCTGCCGCGGGTACACGAACAGGCTCCCCACCGCCTGCAACGAGTACAGGATCGGGAGCAAGAACAAGAAGAGAACGAAAACGAACGCCACGAACATGATCAGCAAAAACGCCACAGTCTACACCTTCGCGAGAGGGACCTTTATGTATAAAGATTATACCGCGCGATAACTACTGTCAGGTTTCACGTACCAGGCGTTAGCATCCTCTTGCGCGTGCGCCCGTGGTGTTTGCCGATGGATTACAAAGCAGTACGGATCACCCGACAACCCTTCTCTCGCGCCACCGACCCTACGGCCTGCCAGTGCCTTGCTGTCCGCTGAATGCTGATCCTGACACCTATTCCCGCCAGCGAAACGGCAGCTCGACCTCACGAGGCTCAGGTAGCTCGTGGAGCAGTCTGAGCGCGGCGAGCGCGACCTCCCGGTGTCGCCTCCTCTTGTTTGGCTCCCCCATAGGGAAGTTGTACGGGAACGGCACGAAGGCGACCCGTGGCGCCGCAACCCCTTTCTCCACGGAGAGCGCGACCGTAGGCACGCCCTCCCCTTCGATGGCCCTGCTTACCAGCCCCACGGACCGGTGGCACAGGGGTCACGAGGGCGTGAGCAGCGCGACATCCACATGGTCTTCCGCGAGCTTACGTGCGACCTCGGGGGCGGTCTTTGCTTCAAGCGGAGCGGGGTCGCGGATGGCGCCCATGAAGGAGAAGAGCCTCTCGTTTAGCTCACCCACGAGCCCTTCGGACACGAGCTTCCTCAGGGTCCAGAGGGGAAAGACGGAGTCGAGGTCAGAGCCACGGTCGGGGGCGTAGTACGCGTGGGTCCAGGTGAGGGCGTAGGCGTCCGAGGGGATCTCGCGGTAGGAACAGTCGCCGGAGGGGTCGTCTATGTCGAAGCGCTCGTCTTCTGGCAAATGCATCCCGCCGGTGGTGACGAGGGCCAGGCGGCTCTCGTGGAGCGGTTTTTCGGGGCGGACGAAGGGCATCGCGTTCATGCGCTGAAGCGCACGAGCAGGATGTCCCCGTCTTCGACGATGTAGTCGCGCCCTTCAAGGCGGACCCTGCCTGCTTCGCGGGCCTTCGCCCAGGACCCGGCGGCGACCACGTCTTCCCAGTTGGCGACCTCCGCTGCGTTAAAACCACGCTCCATGTCCGAGTGGACCTTGCCTGCCGCCTGCCGCGCCGTCGAGCCTTTCCGCACGTTCCACGCCCGGCTCTCGTTCTCATTGATGGTGAAGAACGTGATAAGCCCGAGCAACCGGTACGTCGCCCGGATGAACTTGTCGAAGCCCGTGGATTCGATCCCGAGCATCGCCAGGTACTCTCGTGCCTCTTCTTCGGGAAGCTCCGCCCCCTCGGCCTCCAGCTTCGCCGAGAGCCTGACTGCCTGCGCCCCTTCGCGGGCAGCGAGTTCCTCGACCTCGGCGCTATAGCGGTTGCCGCTGGCGACCGACTCCTCGTCCACGTTAGCGACGTAGAGGTTGGGCTTCGCCGTGATCAAGGTCCGCAACACCTCAGAGAGGCTCTCCGAAGGCGCGTGGTAGGTCCGGGCCGGGTTGCCGTCCGAGAGGTGCCGCGCGAGCTCTTCCAACTCTGCAGCCTCGGCCTTTAGCTTCGCGTCCCCGCTCTTGGCGGCCCGGCTCGTCCGTTCGAGACGCCTCTCTACCGTGGCCAGATCCGCTAACAAGAGCTCGGTGTTTATGGCCTCTATGTCGTCCGCGGGATCTACGCCGCCGTGTACGTGGGCCACATTCTCGTCCTCGAAGCACCGGACGACGTGCGCAACAGCTTCGCACTCCCTAATGTGTCCGAGAAACTGGTTCCCCAACCCCTCTCCCCGACTCGCTCCCCGCACGAGCCCCGCGATATCCACGAAGTCGACCGTTGCCGGAACTACGCGCTCACTTCGCGCGACCCTCGCCAACGCGTCCAACCGTTCGTCCGGCACCGGCACAACCCCGAGGTTCGGGTCCACGGTGGTGAACGGATAATTCTGGGCCTCGGCACCCGCTCGCGTGAGGCTGTTGAATACCGTGGATTTGCCTACGTTTGGCAGCCCGACTATTCCTACGTTCATGCGGTTATCGTACCAAACGCCCGGGAAGCACCAGGTCTTCTCCGGTCTGCAGACGCTTTGCGCCCCGCCACAGATGCGGCACGGAGCCGTACTAGGCTGTGGGCGATGGACGAGAGAGATGCGCTTTGAAGAAGGCCGGGATTCGGGCAGGGCTGTCGATCGTAGTGTTCGTCCTTGTGACGGGCCTTCAGTATGTGTTGAGCCCCACGGAGTCCGAGATCGTGCAGGACTTACGTGACACCCGCCTGGAGGTCGGCGAGTCATACCCAGTCGAGGAGGACACGGGGTGGAACGAGAGCCGGGTTCCGAAGACGCACGAGGAGCATACGAGCTTCGAGATATCCTCGCTCGGCGAGGGTGCCAGGAGACGGGTTCTGGTCTACGAATCCCCGGAAGCCCTGGACACTGTTATCGAATACTACGAACGCTACTTCAGGCCGTTGGCCTCCCAAGTGTTCGTCGAGGACGAAGTCCTGGTGCAGATCGACAGCGACCTGCCCCAGGACGAGGCAAACGGGTACGACGTGCTGGAGGAAGTGGAAGCGTAGCTCGCATCTCCCTTCTGCGGAAGTGTATGTGTAGGATAGAATCAGTCTTAGTATCGATTAACAACACGGAGTGGGGCGACGCGGTACGCGCCCACAGAGAGGTAAGACGGTGGATCGGCAGCTGCAGATACAGATACTCCTGGATCACTACCAGAAGCCGCGGTACCGGGGCGCTTTAGAGGACGCTGACGTAACGATGCCCGGGGGCAACCCGGGCTGCGGCGATGTGGTGACGGTCTACCTCAAGGGCGACGAGGATCACGAGCACATAGCCAATGTCTCCTATGAGGGCGAGGGCTGCACCATCAGCATGGCGGCGTCGAGCATGCTCTTGGAGCAGGTCGTCGAGGGCAGGCTCATGATGGACGAGGTCCTTGAGATGGACTACAACGAGATGATGGACCAGCTCGGGCGACAGATCGTGGCGAGCCGCCCGAAGTGCGCGACCCTGGGACTCGGCACCCTAAAAGCCGCCATCAGGAAGTACCAGAAAGACAGGCTCCTCGCAGATGCTGGCGTCTCCCGTCTAGAAGTATCAACCGAAGAAGGCGGCCTGGTCTTCGGCGAGGGCGCCACAGAAGCAGCCCAAAGGACCGATACGCCCTGAAGATAGCCGCCGCGGATCACACCAACTGGCGGGTAAAGCACCTTGAAGCTTCGCTGGGCTTCTACCGAGACGTTCTGGGCTTGAAACCGTTCGGCCTTGAAGAGTACCGCAGCGGCGAACGTCCCCTCGTCTCCTTACTGGTCACGGAGTACTTCACCCTGCACCTGACCCCGGATCCAGAGTTCGAGCGCGGACCCACCGGAGGCTACGATCACCTGGCGCTCGTGGTAGAGAACGCAGAGCCGGACGAGCTGGCAAAGTACCTGCGGAGCAGGGACGTCGAGGTCGAGGAGCAGTTCGAGAGCATAACCGGGGCTCGCGGAGAAGGACCCGCCCTGTACGTCAGGGACCCCGACTGCTACCGTATTGAGCTGAAGTTTTATTGAGCTGTCGGCACTTCAGCTCGCCGGCATCTGGGCTTTCTGCCGCTAGCCTCTTGCCCAGCCTATAACCTGAGTGAAGGCTTGTGACGAGGACGCTCTGGTCGGGCGGCTCGTCGAGCGTCGATAAGCAGCGAACGGCAACCTACCCGCTGACAACCGACCGCTTGGTGGCTATTGTTAGTCGATGCGTCTGAGGAGTTTGATGTGACGGTCCTCCCAGCGCCCGTGGGCAACTTCGATGCTCTTCCCGTCCGACAGAAGCCCCTCTAGCTGCCGGTGCAACGAGGTGCCTATTAGGTGACCTGGTATGACCAGCCGGTAGCGCCGCTCTTCTTCGGGCGCAACGCCCTCCACGAGCCGGCCTCCGCACGGGCAGTACCCGTAGTCCCCGTCGGTGTACAAGAATGGCAGGCTCTCACCATCGTACAATCGCGAACACTCAGGGCATCGCCACACGAATGCCACTGTTTTTTCTCCGAGCATAAACAGTACCCCACCGTACGTATCTATATGGCACCGAATTCTACACACGGCGGCGTTTCGCCAGAAGAAAGTGATGTTAAGGGATAGTTAAGAAAGGTTTAGAATGTCTCGCGTCAAGAGTACGGTAGAGTGTCTTTCTTTGGCCGGGGGCGCGAGCGGTGGTAAAGTTCGACGGATAGGTCGCGGGAGAGCGTTGGGGGTTTTGGCAGTGATTCAGGTTGCCATTGTGGACGATCAGCCTCTCTTCAGTGAAGGGCTCGGGCGGATCGTCGAGGCGCATCCGGGGATGGAGATCGTCGGCGTGGCCCACGACGGGGAGAGCGGCGTCCGAATGTGTCGGGAGCTTAAGCCGGACGTCGTCCTCATGGACATAAACATGCCCGTCATGAACGGCGTCGAGGCGACACGCAGCATACGGTCCCTCCTCCCTGACACCAAAGTATTGATCCTCACCGTCAACTCCGATGACGCGTACGTCTTCCGGGGTATAAAGGCCGGTGCCACCGGCTACCTCCTAAAAGACTGTACCCCCGAGGACCTCTCCCGCGCCATAAAGACCGTTCACGCCGGCGACACCATCATAGCCCCTGAAATCGCACGCAAAATGCTCCTGGCTTTCGAGGAGGCCGAAGGGGAGCCCTCCGCCCCCCATCTGACCGAGCGTGAGCTCGAGATCATAACCGCCCTGGCCCATGGCCGCGCCAATAAGCAGATAGCCCGCGAGCTCTCCATCTCTGAGAAGACCGTTCGAAACCACATCTCGAACATCTACAAGAAGCTCCACGTCTATGACAAGCTAGGGGCAGTCCTCTATGCCATCCGGGAGGGACTCGTGGACGTAGACGGTCTCGAAGGGGGCTGATCGACCAGAAGAGGATCAGAACCTCACCTGTACAGCTCCCGCCAGCTCTGGAGCCGTGTGGTGGAGAAGGCCTGCGCGAGTAGATCCCCTTCTTCGTTTGGAAGGGCGCTCACCCGCGACGCTCCGTCCAGGTATATCACGGCGTTCGCCGTGGTACTCTCGGCGTAGACGAAGCCCTTGACGTTGGCCCCCTCGCTCCTGTACCTGGATCTCCCACCGCAGAGATCGGAACGGCTCAGATCGTCCAGCACTAGGACGAGCCCCGGGAAGTCCTCGCCCCTATCGTCAGGTTACCGTAATGCATGACCAGCGTACCCCGAGCTTCTCGGTTGGCAGAGAAATCCAACCAGAGGTCGGAACCGTTCACGTTTCGCGAGGACGAACACGACCCTATCGTCGGGCGAACTCCCATAGAGGACATCCCAGTTCAGCGAAGCTTCCGGTGCGCCCGAGTCTACGTACTCGTTTATCCCGCCAGACTGAGCCGCCGCCTGAAGGGCTTCGATGTTTGGTCTGTCGCGCGAGAAGGGGTAGGTGATGGTGCCCTCGTCATTTGGGTTTTTGTTGGGAGGATCCTTGCCCACGACCTCTTGCCGTTCCCCTTGTACAGGTGGTGCTGTCGTAGCCGTACACGCCGTCGGCGATGGTCCTTGTTCAACGAGTGCCTTTACCTGTGACTAGATGCGGCCGCGCCCGAGGCGCTCGATTCGCTGACGCCCGAAGTGCGCCGTCAATGGTACAAGGTACTTAGGCTGAAGGCAGATGTCCGTGCAGGTGGGACGCTGGAAGCCAGCTGGGTTGGAGGTCAAGAGGGCAAAGCCGTTTGTGAAGCGGCAACATTATCGTGGTGAGCAACTCAGGCAGGGTAAAGTCCCGCTCGTCACTCCTAAAACCGCCTAGCTTCCGCCGCTACACGCTCACCGTCCCATGTTACCGTCACATCAAGCAAGAAGCTTTAGCTGGTTGGTTCATGTCGCCCGTTCGTCACTCTCGGGCTCCTCTTGGATCGCCCGAACGCCCATTGCTGCTATGCTTTTTCCGTGGAGATGGAGAACGTCACGCGGGGGTTGCCGGAGGGGCCGGCCAGGCGGGCGGCCAGGATCGCCCAGGTCGGGGCGCGGTACGGGTTCGGGTACGTGTTCGGCCGGAGGCTCCTTCCGGGGCGTCGGAGGCGGGACGTGGGCAGGGTGGGGACGCAGCTCAGACTAGCCCTAGAGGAACTGGGACCAACCTTTACAGAGCTGGGATACACGCTCTCGGCCCGGGGCGACGTCCTGCCACCGGATGTGACCGTGGAGCTCGGACGGGCGGCCGCCCCGATGCTACCGATCCCCTTCGGAGAGGTACGAGCCCTTCTGGAGAGGGAGCTCGGAAACTCGTTGGAGCGGCTGTTTTTGAAGTTCGGGGAGGCGCCGGTGCGGGTTGGGGTATTTACGCAGGCGCACCGGGCGGTGTTGCCGGGGGAGCGTCCGGCGCTCGTGGTGGTGAACCGCCCGGGGGTGCGTAGGGATCTGCTCGCGATGCGTCCGGTCGCAGACGTGGTGCGCCGGAGAGCGACTCGTCGGGACGGAGAAGGGCTGCCACTGGACCCGGTGACGGCTGTCACGGAGTTCGCCGCGTACGTCGCTCAGCGCAGGGATATGTTCTTCGCCGCCCAGAGCGCACGACGCTTGGGGGAGCTGGAAGGCTTCTCTTTGAGGGTTCCGGAGGTGTACCGGCGCTACTCGACGGGACGGTGCGTGACGTTCGAGACACCTATCAAGGCGGAGCCGCTCGGGATGGAGGGGTTTCGGGAGGCTTCGGGGGCACTGGTGAGGCTGGCGATCCTGGAGGGGGTCTTCTTCGCCGACCTTTCGCCGGAACGGTTCGTATGGGGAGAAGGGGAGGTCTGGCTCGCCGATCCCACCGAGGCGACCTCCCTCGACCCGGAGAAGCTGCGTGGGATGGCCGAGATCTTCGCCGCAGTGGGTCGCGGAGAAGTCGACGGCGTGGTGCGGGCCCTTCCGCTCGCCGGGTGCGAGGTACCCCGCGGCGCCCGCGTGCTCCAGCGCGAGCTGCGCGACGCTTTGGGTTCTCTGGGCGGCCCGTTGTGGAGGGAACACTCTTTGGCAGAGATTCGGGCCCGCGGCCTGGAGGCTGCCCGACGCGGAGGCGCCGTGCTGCCCGGAGAGGTGGCCCGATTGTTTGACTCTTTGGTCGAGGCTGAGGCTTTAGGGAGGGTCGGAGAACCCGATTGGGATGTAACGGAGCCCGCCGTGGGTGCGGCCGGGGAGCTCGTCTCGCGGTTTCGGGACCCGCGCTACGTGGCGGCGCGCGCCGCGAAAAGGCTCACGCAAAGCGACGCCTACGCCGAATATCCACGCCAGCTACACAATATCCTGAACGAGCTGAAGGACGGCGAGATCGAGGTGGTTTTCAGACACCGGGGGTTGGACGACCTGATCTCCAAGGTAGACATCCTTGCCAACCGGCTCGTCTTCGCCCTCCTCATAGCCGCCCTCATAATAGGGTCGTCTCTCCTGGGCATCTTTGGCGAGAGTGGGATACGCTTCCTGGGGGTGAGCATCTTCGGCCTAGTAGGCTTCGTCATCGCTGCCCTCCTCGGGCTCCTGCTGCTCCTAGGCATCGTCCGCTCAGGGCGGTTGTGAAGAGCTAACAGCTTTTAGCCATCGGCCATCGGCTTTTTTGCCGACCACTGACGACTCTTTAGCCGACCTACTAACCCGGCGACTTTTCTTCTTTTTCGTTAAACTCGGGGATCGGCGAGAAGAGCCAGAAAGGAGTTCTTAGTGGAAGATCAGATACGGAGCGAGGTCTTGAAGACTATCCCTTACGGGTTCTACATAACTGGGGTAGTGGGGGCCGACGGCGAGACGAACGGGTTCACCACCTGTTGGGTCTCCCAGGTATCATTCGAGCCGCAGCAGGTGGTCGTGGCCGTCCGCAAGGACCAGCACACCCACGACCTCATCGAGAGCGGCGGCGTCTTCTCCCTGAACTTCCTCGACACTTCCCAGGAAGACCTCGCCCGCAAGTTCACCCAAGCTTTGGAGAACGAAGACGGTGCAGTCGGCGGCTCCCCGTACATTTCGGGTGAGGCGACCGGCGCCCCGCTTTTCGAGGAAGCCTTCGCCCACCTAGAGTGTCGGGTCGCGGGCTCGATGGAAGCCGGTGACCATACCGTCTACCTCGGCGAGGTCGTCGTCGCCAGCCTCAAGCGTCCCGCCGACATCCTCACCGATCTTGACACGCCGATGGACTACGGAGGTTAACGATCGTGGCGACCCGAGCGGATATATCTCTCCTTTCGTACTCGCCCAGCTGGCCTACATGCTTCTAGCGCGCTTAGGTCCGTAGCGAGAGAGGGCTTTGCTCGACGAGGTCTCGCGCGGAGCATGCTGCCTGCAGTCGTTCTCAGTGGAAGACGTGGCAGAAGCGAGGGCCGTGTTCGAGCGTTACGCTGCCTTCGGTTGGGCTTAGCTGATGCCACGAGCGTCGTGCTCGCCGAACGCCACTGCGCTCTTGCTCTCACTCAACCTGCACGAACGCGCCTCCGCGCCATAAGCGGCCCACAAGGAAGCTCGCTCCGCCTGTTTCCGGACGAGCCGTAGAGCCGAGTGAGTTCGCCCGCGGATACACCCTCACCCCTCACGTCAGCGGCCCCGGCTCCCGGGGCCTAATGAGGCCGAAGGAGGAGGTATAGCCGTGCAGAAAGGTCGTGCCTCCGACGGGCCCTATCTCCCCATTGCAGAAGAAGCCGCCAACGGGGACGTCGCCCAAATGCCGCTTGAAGACGCCAGTATCGAAGTTGGGCTCCCTGTAGAGGTGCTCGCCGCGTCCCAGACAGGAGAACAGGAGGGCACCGGAGACGGCATCTCGACTTGGGCTCTCCGCAAAGCTGGCGAGAACGGCGTGGAGGTCTTCGGCGGAGGTTTGGGCGTCGCGGAGGTGGAAGCGAACGCGCATCCCCTCCTGGAGGCGTTCGCCTACGGCAACGGCACCGCTCTTTGGCTCTATGCCGATGAGGTTCCGGATCAGGAAATCCCCTGCTTCGGGCTCCTCCGCGAACTCGTCCATGACGACACCGACGAAGAGAGAGGTGCTCGCGAGCCTGCGGTCGCGCTCATCGAGCTTCGCGAAGAGCTCCTCCAGAGCTGCATAGGCCGGCTCGTCGTCGAGCTCGTAGAGGACGTTATCCTTACACCTCGTGACTCGCATCAGCTCGCCTACGGGTCTGCAGCCCTGGGCGACAACGGTGTCCACGACGACATTGCCGCTCAAAGCGACGCCCACGATGCCTCTGCCAAAGACCTCACTGTCGAGGAAGAGGGTGTTCAAGCCCGGCGAGGTACCGCCGCTGGCGAGGCCCCCAACCTTGACCGAGTCGGGGAATGCATAATCCAGGCCGGCGAGTAGCACCTCCGGCCGGCTGGTGAAGGGGTCTGCGAGCAGCACGAACTGGGGCTCCTCGTTCCGCTCTATGCCGACAAGTCTCTCCCATGAGCCCGGCGGACCATCGAGATCCGGTAGTTCCTCACCCTCCAGGCAGAACGGGCGCACCGTAACGTCCGGGAGCCGGGCGGCGACGAGGGTCACGGCCGGGTACCGCTCGACCTCCTCGCCGCCCCCGATTACGCCGCCCGCCGAACAACCGAGTAGCGTCCCGGGGCCTAAAGATTCCTGCAAAACCTCGTGCAGCCGTCCGTAGAACTCCGCGAAGTGCGGGGTGACGAAGGCTAGGGTCAGCGTGACGGGACCGGGGCCCAAAGATTCCCTAACTTCTTCGGCGCACTCGATCAGGGCGTCCTCGAAGCTCGTCTTCCGGGATATGGCCGTCGCCCACTTCATGCTTCAACCTCCGTTCGTCGCCGTTCCCCGCCTTTATACCGCACGCCTTCGCCGCGAGTCGCGAGCGACGGTAGAGCAAGAACAGGTAGAGCGCGAGGCCCAAAGCTGCCGGGAGGGGGAGCCCGGAGAAGACGGCGACCCCGGTCCAGAAGGAGGCGGCGACGAGGGCGCTGTCGAGGAGGCCGGGTGGGGGTGGCTTCTTCCCCCACCTAAGTCGTCCGAGGAAGAGGAGGAGGGCAACGGCCAGAGAGCTAGAGAGGAGCCAGCCGAGGTAGTTCGTGGCCGGCACGCCGTAGTAGAAGCCGCCCTCCGGCCACACCCAGAATCTCAAGGCCGCGGCACCGGGGTCCAAGACGCCGTCCATGAGGGCGAGCAAGACTGCCGCCGAGAGGACCCAAAAGACGCGGCGCCGGAGGGTGGATTTCTCCGCAGGGGCGGACGCGGCGACGGCGCCCAGAACCAGCGGAGCCCAGGAGAGAGGCAAGAGGTACGGGACGAGGTCCGCGACCTTCGGGCCCAAAGCGTCGCCGTAGTAGAAGGGGCCGTACGGGAAACCGGTCAGAACACCCGTCGTCTCTATCGCGTAACCGAAGGCGCTCAAAGAGAGGAGCGAGAGAGCGGCCCGCCGGGCGCCGAGGAACCCCCACAGGGCGACGAAGGAGGGCAGGGCTATGAGGAAGGTAGAGACGAAGGAGCCCACTCCCGCGCCGGGCGTGTCGGGAAACCGGACGGTGAAGAAGGCAGCGCCGAAGTAGAGGGCGCTCAAGAGCAGGAGGGGCCGGGGGGCGACGCGAGAGGGTTGCGGAATCACCCGTATATGCTATCCCAGACGCTACTCTTTAGGCTGGTATATTGGCTCTATGCTCGGGCGGCTCTTACACATCTCTCGACCAGTGCTCTGGATCAACACGGTCGGTCCCGCCGTGGTCGGAATGTGGCTCACGGGGGATCTCTGGCGGTGGGAGGCGCTGCCGCTCCTCGCATGGCTCACGCTGCCTTTCAACCTCCTGATCTACGGCGTCAACGACGTTTTCGACCAGGAGACCGACGCCAAAAACCCCCGTAAGGGCTCCCTCGAAGGCGCGAAGATACTGCCGGAGGAGGTCGGCACCATCTGGCGCGGCGTTATCCTCACGAACGTGCCGTTCCTGATCTACTTCCTCTCCGTCTTGCCGTACGGGGCCGTTTTTTGGATCCTCCTCTACGCCGCCCTCTTCGTCGGCTACTCGGCCCCTGTCCTCCGCTTCAAGGCGCGGCCCTACCTAGACTCCCTTAGCAACGTGGCCTACGCCTTCCCGCTCGTCTTCGTGCCGCTCGCGCTCGAAAGTTCGATCGTCTGGCCGGCGGCTTTGGGCCTCATGGCCTGGAGCGCGGCAAAGCACACCTTCGACGCGGTCCAAGACATAGACGAGGACCGCAAAGTGAGAATCCTGACGACGGCGGTCCGGCTCGGCGCCTCGGGCGTGATCTTTTGGAGCGGGGCGTGGTGGACGGTCGCCACGGTCTGCTTCGCGCTCGTGAGCCCAATCGTAGCGTTAGTGAACGCGGCCTTCGCCGGGGGGTTGTTGTACGCGCTCCGCCGCGACCCCGCCCCCGAGACGGGACACCGACTCTACAAGTACTCCATCGCCTTTCCGTACGTGGCGGGGGCCGCCGCAGGCGTCCTGCTGGTCGCGGCGATCTACTTGGGAGCGTACCCGTGAACGCGCCGCGAAAGCGGGTGGTCGTCGTAGGCGGCGGCATCGGCGGGCTCGCTGCGGCGGCCCTCCTGGGGCGCGCCGGGCACCGGGTCACGCTCCTGGAGGCGAACGATCACCTCGGCGGCAAGAGCCGGCGCGTCGTGCTCGAAGGGCAAAGGATGGACACCGGCCCCTCGCTGGTTACCTTCCCCGGAGTGTGGGAAGAGCTCTTGCGGTGCTGGGACGATTTGGGGCCCGGGGTGCTGGCGGAGGAGGTCGCCGGTCTCGAGCTCAAGCGACTGCCAGAGGTCGGCAGGTACTACTATCAGGGGGAGGTCTCCTCGCTACCGGTAGAGAAGGGGCACCCCTGGCACACGGCGTGGGAGCGGTTCGTCGGCGTGCACGAGGGCTTGGGACCGGAGATCACGCGTCTCCTGATTTCCGATCCGCTCGACCGGAGGACACTGCCCGCCCTGCGGCGGCTCTTGAGGGTCTACGGTGCGAAGCTCACGACGCGTGGCTACCTCGCCGGCCTCAAGTGGCTCCCGGAGGACTTGAGGGAGGTCATCGCCATCCACGCCCTGAACGCCGGCGTCGGTCCGGCCCGGACCCCGGCTCTCTACGCCAGCATGCCAGCGATCATGGCGAAAGAAGGGGTGTGGGTGCCGGAGGGCGGCGTCTACGAATTAATCTGCGCTTTGGCGAGGCTTGCACGGGAGGGTGGGACGGAGCTCAAGACGGGGGAGCCGGTGGTGGAGGTCTCCCGGCGACGGGTGACTACGGAGCGCGAGGAGTACGAGGCGGACGCGGTGGTGAGCGGGCTCGACGCGGACGTTCTAGGAGACCTGCTCGAACCCGAAAAGAAGGCTCGGCCGGGGAAGCTCTCTTGCTCGGGGGTGGCGATCTACGCGGTGCTCCGGCAGGAGCTGCCCAACGGCGTTCCTATGCACGGGGTCGTCCTGCCGTCGGAGCCGGCGAAGCTGTACAACAGTTTGGAGTCCGGGGAGGAGCCGGAGGAGACGATGGCCTTCGTCAACTACTATCGTCCCGGCGAGGTGTACCCGAACGAGAAAGGCACGCTGGCGCTCCTCTTAACGGTCCCACCCAACGGCAAGGCGTACGGGATCGAGGACGTGTTCGTAACCAGAGAGGTAGATCGGATAGGACGCGAGATAGGGCTTCCTCGATCTATCAGGGAGCACTTCGGGGAGCACCTCATCCTACATCCGCGGTACTTCGGCGGTCGGGGCGCAACGGGCGGGGCGCTCTACGGGGCAGTCCGGCCCGTATGGCAAAAGGGCCCGTTGCACCGCCCGACCTACTCTGACCGCAGGAAGCCCTGGCTGTGGCGGGTCGGGGCCTCGGTGCATCCGGGCGGCGGGATCCCGGCAGTCCTCGGCGGCACCATGGTCTCGATGTCTCGGCTGCTCCGGTTCCTGCAAAGTCGCTCGTGAACCTCGGGAACCAACGTCCGCTCTTCGAGGTACCGGAGAACGTCGCTTACCTGAACTGCGCGTACATGTCGCCGCAGCTTCGGACGGTGCGGAAGGCCGGAGAAGGGGCGGTCCGGCGAAAGTCGAGGCCTTGGGAGATCTCGCCCAAAGACTTCTTTGAGGACTCGGAGACAGCCCGGGCGCTGTTCGCGAAGATCGTCGGTGGAGAGGCAGACGGGGTGGCGATCGTACCCTCCGTGAGCTATGGGATGGCAGTCGCCGCGGCGAACGTGCCCCTCGGGGCGGGGCAGAGCGTCGTGATCCTGGACGAGCAGTTCCCCTCGAACGTCTACCTCTGGCGCGAGCTAACGAAGCGCGTTGGCGCGGAGCTCGTCACCGTGCCGCGGCCTACCGACAACGATTGGACGGGCGCCTTGCTCGAGCGCGTGAGCGAGGGGACCGCCATCGTGGCCGTCCCGAACTGCCACTGGACGGACGGTTCGTTCGTGGACCTCGTGCGAGTCGGGGAGGTGGCACGAGAGGTCGGGGCGGTGCTCGTGGTGGACGGCATCCAGTCGCTCGGGGCGCACCCGTTCGACGTTTCGGAGGTGCGGCCGGATTTTCTGATCGCCTCGTCGTACAAGTGGCTGCTCGGGCCTTACGGGATGGGGTTCATGTACGTCGGCGAAGCGTACCGGGAGGGAATTCCGATCGAGCACAACTGGATCAACCGCGCGGGCAGCGAGGACTTCTCGCGGCTCGTCGAGTACGAGGATGCCTTCCAGGCCGGAGCGCGACGCTTCGACGTCGGCGAGCGGAGCAACTTCGTCCTGCTCCCGATGGTGATCGCCGCGCTCCGCCAGATCCTCGGCTGGGGCGTCGCGAACGTCTCCGAAACCCTCCGAAAGCTTACGGCCCATATCGAGGACGAGGCGCGCGAACTGGGCCTGGAAGCCGTGCCGGCGGAGAGGCGGGTGGCACACATGATCGGCATCAAGCTCGGCGCCGAAGCGCCTGACAACCTCGCCGTTCGTCTGGCGGAGGAGAAGGTCTTCGTCAGCGTGCGAGGCCGCTCCCTGCGCGTCTCGCCGCACCTGTACAACACCGAAGAAGACGTACGGCATCTCTTGGACTCGCTCGCACGACATGTTCGGTAAGGTTACCTTCGATGGTACTCGCTCCTCAAAACCGAGTAGAGCTTCATGTCCCGGTAAGCCCCCTTGACGAACTCCCGCTCCCGGAGCGTGCCCTCGTAGGTCATCCCGGCCTTCTCCATAACGCGTGCGGAGGCGGTGTTCTTGGCAATGCAACGCGCCTCTATGCGGTTGAGTCCCATCTGCTCGAAGCCAAAACCGATCATGGCCCGTACCGCCTCGGGCATGAGGCCCCGGCCCCAGTAGTCTTTGTGGAGCACGTACCCAATCTCAGCACGGGTGTGGTCAACATCCCAGTTCACGAAACCGCACGTGCCCACCAAGCAGTGGCCGCCTTTGTAGACGATGCCCCAGTCGGGCTCGCCGCCGCTCTCGTACTTGTCGAGCGCGAGCTCAAGGAAGGCCGTAGAGTCTTCGATCGTGCGGTGCATCTCCCAGATTACGTAGTGCGTCACCTCCGGGTCCGAGGCGTAGGCGAAGACCGCTTTTGCGTCATCGAGGGTCATTTTGCGCAGGATCAAGCGTTCCGTTTCGAGGGTCGGAAGATTTTTGAGGACCTCCCGAACTTTCGCGGGAGCCTGGCGCGTCAACGGGGTCCTGTCCCGGTGACGGCCGGCAAGGGTGGCAGTAGGTCAGGCACTTCGTGCCAGCTCTCGAAGCCGTAGATCTTCGGATGACCGGCAACGAGCTCGCGGTTCCAGGGTTGGATCATGGTCGCTGCCCAAAGTTCGGCATCTGCGACGCGCAGGATGGTCTCAGGACGGTCGTCCACCATGCCGAAAGCGCCCAAAGAGCGCAAGATGCCGAGCTTGTCCTCGGTGGTGACGGTCAGTCTAATCCCCGGCCCGAAGTGCATCTGGAGCCAGGGCTCCAGGTGCGGTCTCATCGCCTCCGGGTCCCAATTGTGGGTGACGAAGTGGACCTCCATGCCCCGCTCCTCTTGCAGGTGGCGCAGAACCTCTACCGATCCCGGATAGGGCTCGCGCTCGCGAACGCGATGGGGTGAGAGGGCGCGAGCGTAGACCTCCATCGCCGCCTCCTCGCCGTGGGCGTCGAGGACGTGAGTCCAGGTTGTGCACGACTCGGGGTCGAGCTCCTCGCCGGTTACGTCGAGGACGGCCTCGCACACCCAGGTGGTGAGGTCCCATATGGTCGAGTCTACATCGCAGGCTAATGTTGGTTGGTTACTAAACACGCGAGCACCGCATGAAAGTATGGTGAGCCAAGATCTCCCAGATTCTGTTCTGTCTTCTCTCCAGGACAGCATGCCCCTTTCGGAACCTTAACTGCTTCCCTTTGACCCATCTTTTGGACCTGTCGTTAACGTGAGCTACGGCCGTTCTCTCGCCGCATCCGCACTCGCAAAGCCTGCAGTCCAGGCTAAGCGTCGGCTTCATCTGATCAGCTCCTCTACCGGGATCGCCACGGTCGCACCCTCTTCGGGGTCTATCACGGCGTAGGCGGCCCCGGCTTGCCGGGCTACTAGGGCGTGGCGTCTCAGGCCGTCCGAGTCTTCTATGGTGCCCAAAGAATCGGGAAGGTCGAGATGGGTGGCTTTCTCGCGGAAGGCGCCAGCCTTCTCGGGCGTGCTAAAGAGCGCCGCGACGAGCACCTCTCCCTCGTCGGTTTCGACGGAGATCAAGGGTGCCTTGCCCCTTTCGTCGCTTATGAGGTACAGGGGGAAGGAGATCTCCTGCGCCTTCTCGGCGGCCCTGAGCACGACATCGCCCGCGTGGAAAAGCCCGGTTCCTTCGCCCGAGATCACGAGCACGTAATCCTCCCCCGCCGCCGCGAAGACTTCCACGTCGCCCCAATCTCTTAGCTCCCGCGGCTCGAGCCCGGCCAAAGTACCCATTCCATGCTCTGTAGCGTTGGCGGAGAACTCCCGGGCAAGCTCCGCGCCGGCGAAGAGGACGCCGATCTTTTTGGAGGGCTGGCCGCCTACCTCCGCCTCCGCAAAGACGTCGCGGCCATCCTCGCCTACCAACCTGTAGAGGGGCGGACGGGGCAGTTCGTCCAAGCTTAGTTCTCGTTCTGGACCATTCACGCTTCGTACTTTACGACCTTTTCGAGCTGCCGGAGTTGCGTGCGAGCCGAGGTCTTCCTCGCGACCGCGTCGTGCAGACTGCACAGCAGCGGGTTCTCTAGCTGAACAACCCGCCAAGCGAACCGCGATCGCTTCATGATAGCGGCAGTTCTGCGAACCCGGTGGCACTCGTAGAGCCGCAGCGAGGAGGCTACAAAACGCCACAGTCTCTCAGGCACCGCCCCAGCACCACGGCGTCCTCTCGTTGTAGACGCCAAGTCTCTTCAGCGCCTTTACCGCGTTGGCCCACAACGTGATGCCCGCCCCGATCTGCTGCATCTCGCCCGACCGTTCAAACATCACGGGCTCCACGCCGACCTGCCGCAGGGCGATCGCCGCCGCGATCTCGCCTATCTCTGCGCCGATGATAAGCGCCTTCGCTACGACGCACCTCTATCTCTGGTCCCGAATGGTCAGGCAAGCCTAAAATACGTTAGTCCAGTACACAGCGCATCGCGGTGAACCGTTTATCCGCTCGAGAAGACGTAGAGCTCTTGTTCCAGGAAACTAGAGTAGGGAACGGGGCCTGACGAGCTCCCTGGCCATAGAGACCAGCTCGTCGGGGGAGAAGGGCTTGCGCAGGACGCGCACGGAGCCGTGCGTCCTCTGGCCCAAAGCACGAGCGGCAGGGTCCTTCTTGGCGGCTGTGAGCACGACGGGGATCTTGTGGGTCTTGGGCATCGCCTTCAGGCAGTGACAGGCCTCCACGCCGCTCACCTCGGGCATGGAAGCGTCCATGACGATCAAGTCCACCTTTCGGCTCAAGGCCTCCTGTAAGGCTCGTTGGCCGTCGGCGGCCTCCACAACTTTGAAGCCGGCCCCGCGCAGGGCGTCCGCGGCGTCTCCCAAGAGAACAGGATCGTCGTCCGCGAGCATAACCGTCGATGCCATAGCGAGATATTGTACACCAGATTCCGTATAAAATACGCCCGACGCGCGGGGCGCGATGCGTTAAACTCCGAGGGCCAGAAGACCTTAGCGACGAGGGGCGAATTCTCTGTGGAAGGCCAGAAGTATTACCGCAAGGGCTTTAAGATGCGGGAGAACATCCAGCACCTCCTCAACCGCGACTACCGCTCGGAGGTGGTGGACCGCATCCGAGCGAACGGCAACGTTCTTGAGGCCGACGGCCTGACCATCAGGCTCGCCGACGAGTTCGGCTTCTGCTACGGGGTGGATAGGGCGGTGGACTACGCCTTCCAGACCCGCGAGAAGTTCCCAGAGAGATGCATCTACATAACCGGGGATATGATCCACAACCCCTCCATGAACGCCCGCCTGCGCGAGATGGGCGTCGAGTTCCTCTCGGAGGGCTTCAACGGCCGCCCAGACGAGAAGTTCGATTCTTTGAGCCCCGAGGACGTGGTCCTCTTGCCGGCCTTCGGCGCCCCCGTTGATTGGGTGAACAAGCTCAGGGAGCGCGAGTGCATCATCGTGGACACCACTTGCGGCTCAGTTCTCTCGGTGTGGAAGCGCGTCACCTGCTACGCGCAAAAAGGTTTCACCAGCGTTATCCACGGCAAGTACTATCACGAGGAGACGAAGGCCACCGCCTCCCAAACCCTAAAGGACGGCGGCAACGGTAAGTACCTCGTCGTCCGCAACCTGAAGGAGACGGAGTACATCACGGACTTCATCCGGGGCAAGATCAGCGTCGGGGAGCTAAGAGAAAAGCTCGGTCACGGCATGAGCCCCGACTTCGACCCGGAGAGGGACCTCGTGCGCGTAGGCGTCGCCAACCAGACGACGATGCTCATGACCGAGACCATGGCCGTGGGCGAGGAGATTCGTAAAGCCATGTTAGAGCGCTACGGCGAGGAGAACCTGGAGGAGC
>JALZFJ010000247.1 GCA_030867425.1 Actinomycetota bacterium
GAGGCTCCGCCGTAACCCGCGGCGCGAGCTCGGCCTGCAGCCGCCGCGCCTCGGCCGGCGACAGCTCCAAACGGTGAAGCCCTTCAACCCGCACGACACCACCGTACCATGAAAGAGAAGACAAAAAAGCCGAGAAGTCCCAAAGAACACCGGCCCGACCGATGGAACTTGGAGGGGGGAAACTTCCCATCGGCCGGGGCTCGGTTAATTCTAACTATACCCCTACCGTGTTACGTCACCCTTGCTTGGGTGTTACGATTTTGTTGCGTTAAGGGAACACTTTGGTTACGATTCCCCATTTTTCTGCCTAATCATAACATCATACCGGTACTTCTTTGAAGCTAAACCTTTAATTCAAGTATCAACAGGATGAGCTTTCGAGTTGTTCTCACGAGACCGTAACCTCTATGGTATGGTAGCCGGTAGCGCCGGAGGGGATAGGGGTGGCCTCTACTTCGGTCTGGGTCTCACCTTCGCCGTCGGTGGCGCGCACCTTCAGGGTGTATTCGCCGGGCTGCACCTCCCAGTAGTAGACGTACTGGCGCCAGACATCCGCGTCGAGCTGGGCGGCTAAGGTCGCGTCATTCCAGGTCTCGCCTCCGTCGGTCGAGACTTCGACCCGTTCGATGCCGCGGGTGGGGGCCCAGGCGACGCCGCCTACCGGGACGGTGCCAGCGGAGACCGTGTCCCCGTCGCTTATTGTATCTATGCGGGACTGGGTCAGGATCGGGCCCTCCTTCGACCAGCCGCGTTTGATCCAGTACGCGTCGTAGCCCCAGTCGGTGAGCTCTATCTCGGTGAGCCATTTCGTCGCCGAGACGTACCCGTAGAGCCCCGGCACGACGAGCCTAACCGGGTAGCCGTGCTTAAGAGGCAGTTCCTCGCCGTTCATGCCGAAGGCGACCATGGCCTCGCGGCCATCGAACGCAAGGTCTGTCAGGAAGCCCGCCTCCCATCCGTCGACGCTGCGCCCCACGAGCTGTTCGGAGGCGCTCCCGATCTTATCCTGGCTCAAGCTGGCTTCGTTAAGTACGTCGGAGAGCAGGACCCCCGTCCAGCGAGCGTTCGAGACCAGCCCGCCCCCCACCTCGTTCGAGACGCAGGACAGCGTGATGTCCCGCTCTAGGGTATGAAAGCCGAGCAGGTCATCGTAAGAGAGTTCGATCGGGTTGTCTACCTCGCCCATGACGCGCAACACCCAGCTATCGCGGTTCACGCGCGGCGAGGAGACGGCGGTGTCTATCAGGTAGAAGTCCTCGTTCGGGGTGAACAGCGGCGGCATCCCTTCTTCGTTCAGGAATGTCTCGGCGGACGGATCGGGGAGGGTCTCCGGCTCGGAGACTGCGGTGGAGGAGCCTCCCCTCTGCGAGGGCTGCAATGGGTGCGACTCGGAGCCAGCGACCGAGGAGCCCGCTTCGCTCGACAGCACGCGACCAACGACACCCGCCGTGACGCCCGCCACCGCTGCGGCGCCGCTAACCACGACGAAGTTCCGTCGGCTGACGGCGATACCCCGTGAATGCGCCTCCCGGGACCTCCCGATGAAGGGCTGCGGTGACGGCTGCTCAGAACCTTCCGTTCCTTTGGCTTCCTCCGGGCCGGTCTCGCGCGCCGGCAGACCCGAGACTTGTAGCAAGAAGGCAGCCACGCTAACGCCGACTGCGAGCGAACCCAAGACTGTGAGCACCGTGGCGACGGAGGCGATAAACGGCTCGGAGAAGGCCGCAAAGAAGGCTACCGCCGCAAGCACACCCACCCCGACTAAAGCGCCTATCCGGGACCTGAGGCTCAATTTTGCGAGGAAACCGGCGAAGAGCAGCGTGAGGATCACGATGACGGAGATCAGGATCGGGGTCGCCGCTTTGCCGACGAGGGCGATGCCCGTGGTCGCGACGTCGCCAGGCGTCAGCTCTATGATCCGCTGGGCGACCGCTGTGAGCACCGACGGTACGAGCTGGTAGAGGCCGTGGACCAACTCCACGACACCGAACGCTACCACCATCCCCACGCCACCCGCCACAAAGGCCCTGCGCCTGACATTCATTCGCGCTCTCCAGCGTTGTTAGCCACGATCCAACCTCTCTGCTTAATCCAAGACCAGCTTGTCATCGAATCGACAACCGATTCTTACATAACAGTTAGCTAGTCCTTGAGTTTCAGATTACGGTTGCGGGAGGGTGCCGGATCAATTGCTGACGCAGAAGAGCTCCGTGGGCGTCGCGAAGCTCTGCCGGAGCAGGTACTGAGGTGACTCAACGTTGAGGGGCTGCCGGCCCTGGACACGATCGTGCTGGGATGCCTTCCTGAAGGCTCCACGTACACTCTTCCTCTGCCACAATACAGCAGCCAAACAGAACGACGTGCAGGTGTGCCGCGCAGCTCGCGCTTCTCCCGACGGGGAGATACTTCCCAAGTCCCGCTGTTTTTACGCGCCACTGGCGCCGCTCTACGAGACTAGGTCTCGATCCCAATCTTGACACGCTCGCACTTTGCAGCTACAAAACGTGTTACAGGCTACGACGGGAACGAGTAGGGCCGAGGATACTCCGTTAGAGCGAGCCGGGGGTGGTGGGAAGCCCGGCGCAGTGTACGGCCCGAAGATCCTCCCCGAGCCGCCGATCCCAAAGCGAAGGACTTAGAAAGCGTCCAGGCGTTAGTAGGGTGGGCCGGGTCCGCCCGTTACAGCGCGAAAGAGCTGGTCCGGGACGCAGGCAGATCCCGGGCAAGTGGGGTGGTACCGCGAGGGTCTCGGATCTTGGCCCCCGTCCCCGCAGAGAGCGGAGTTTGGCGAAGCTCCGTCCGGCGGGGGCTTCTTGCGTGAGGAGGCTTGTATCATATGTTGTTCGAGCAGGTAAGGCCGCAGATCAACTTCCCGGAGCTAGAGGATGAGATCCTGGGCTTGTGGAACAGGATCGGTGCGTTCGAGAAGTCGGTCGAGCAGCGTCCCGAAGATAAACCCTTCGTCTTCTACGAGGGGCCACCGACGGCCAACGGTCGCCCGGGTTTCCACCACGCCCTCGCTCGTGCCTTCAAGGACCTCATCCCCCGCTACAAGACCATGCAGGGCTACCGGGTCGAGCGCAAGGGCGGCTGGGATTGCCACGGCCTCCCCGTGGAGCTCGAGGTAGAGAAGGAGCTCGGGCTCTCCGGCAAAAACGATGTCGAGGAATACGGCGTCGAGGAGTTCAACCGCTTGTGTAGGGAGTCCGTCTACCGCTACGTCGAAGACTGGCGCAAAATGAGCGAGCGTCTGGGCTTTTGGGTGGACATGGACCACGCCTACTGGACCCTGGAGAACACCTACATTGAGAGCGTCTGGTGGGCCCTCAAAGAGCTCTACGGGCGCGAACTCCTCTACGAGGGCTACAAGGTGACCGCTCACTGTCCCCGGGATCAAACCTCCCTCTCCTCCGCCGAGGTGGCGATGGGCTACCAGGACGTCGTAGACCCGAGCATCTACGTAAAGCTCCCGCTCGAAGACGAGCCGGAGGTTAGCCTCCTCGTCTGGACCACGACGCCCTGGACCTTGATCTCCAACACCGCCGTCGCCGCGAACCCGGAAGTACAGTACGCGACCGTACAGACGAACGGCGAAAACATCATCATAGCCCGCGAACTGCTGGACAAGGTCGTGGGCGAAAGGAACTACGAGATACTCGAGGAGCGAAAAGGCGCGGAACTGGAAGGACTCAAGTACCACCGCCCGTTCGATTACGTTCCCGTTGAGCAGACCGGCAACCTCTTCACCATCGTGCTCGGCGACTACGTGACGACGACCGAGGGAACCGGTCTCGTCCACACCGCCCCAGCCTACGGTGAGGATGACGCCCGCACGGGCAGTCGGTACAGCCTACCCACCCTCCACCCCGTAAAGCCCGACGGCACCTTCGACGAGCACCTCGGCCCCTTCACCGGACTGTTCGTCAAAGAAGCCGACCCCGGCCTCGTCGAGGAGCTCGAAGAGAAGGGCCTCCTCTTCCGCGCCGAGGAGTACGAGCACCCATACCCCCACTGCTGGCGGTGCGGTACGCCCCTCCTCTACTACGCCAAGAAGGCCTGGTACGCGAGGACGACCAGCGTGCTTGACGAGCTCTTGCGGGAAAACGAGAACATAAACTGGGTCCCCGAGCACGTAAAGTGGGGCCGCTTCGGCGAGTGGCTAAAGAACAACGTGGACTGGGCCCTCTCCCGCGAGCGTTATTGGGGCACCCCATTGCCTATCTGGCGCTGCGAAGAAGGACACACGATGGTCGTGGGAAGCGTCGAGGAGCTTAAGGATCGGGCTTTGAACGCCGTTCCCGACGACCTGCACCGGCCCGACTTGGACGGCGTGAAGGTGGCGTGTGCAGAGTGCGGCAAAGTAGCCAGTCGGGTCCCAGAGGTTCTCGACGCCTGGTTCGATTCGGGGAGCATGCCGTACGCCCAGAGTCACTACCCCTTCGAAGGCAAGGAAGACTTCGATTGGGCCTTCCCGGCGGACTACATCTGCGAGGCCGTGGACCAGACGCGCGGGTGGTTCTACTCACTTCTGGCAACCTCGACGATGCTCTTCGACAGCAGTTCGTACAAGACGTGCCTCGTCCTGGGGCACGTCTTGGATGCCGAGGGTAAGAAGATGAGCAAGAGCCGCGGCAACGTCGTGAATCCGTGGGAGATCTTTGACGGCCAGGGCGCCGACGCCTTGCGCTGGGCGCTCTACACCGCGACGAGCCCCGGTAACCCCAGACGCTTCTCCAAAGACCAGGTAGACGAGGCCGTCCGCAAGCACCTCCTCACACTCTGGAACACTTACTCCTTCTTCATCACCTACGCCCGCATAGACGGCTTCGACCCGAGGGAGGATTACGTCGAGCCGGGCCAACGGAGCCTGATGGACCGCTGGGCGCTTAGCCGGCTGCAGCTCACGACTCGGACCGTAACGGAGCGTCTTGACGCCTACGACGTGACGGTTGCCGGGAGAGCTATCGGCGAGCTCGTGGACGAGCTCTCGAACTGGTACGTCCGGCGCAGCCGCAGGAGGTTCTGGAAGGGCGAGGACGACCTCGACAAGAAGGCCGCCCACTCGACGCTGTACGAGTACCTCGTCGCGATCGCTAAGCTCTCGGCCCCCTTCACCCCGTTTATAGCCGAAGCCCTCTACCAGAACCTCGTCGTGAACGCCGACGCATCGGCGCCCGAGAGCGTGCACCTCTCCGACTGGCCCGAAGTCGACGAGGACCTCGTGGACGAGGAGCTCATCAGGCACATGGCGGCCGCGCGCAGGGTCGTGGCCTTGGGAAGGGCGGCCCGCAACGCGGCGGCGATCAAAACCCGCCAGCCCTTGAGGGAGGTCGTCGTGGTGCCGGGCGAGACCACGAGGACCGATGGCAGCTTCAGGGAGGGCGTGGAGAACCTCTCGAGGATCGTGCTCGACGAACTAAACGTCAAGGAGCTGCGCTTCGGGGAGGCCGAGAGCGTCCTCGCGTTCGACCTCAAGCCGAACCTCTCGGTCGTGGGGCCGAAGTATGGCAGGCTGGTGCCGGGCTTAAGGCGGGTGCTCGCGGAGGCGCCACCCGAGGTCGGGGCACGGGCCGCTTCGGGCGAGAAGGTCAGGTTGAGCGTGGACGGGCAGGAGGTCGTGCTCGGTCCCGAGGAGTTGCTCATCGAACCCAAAGAGAGGGAAGGGTTCTCGCTCGTGCGCGAGGGGGACCTCGCGGTAGCGCTCAAGACGGAGCTCGACGAGGATCTCGTGGACGAGGGCTTGGTGCGAGAGCTCATCCACAAGGTACAGAACCTCAGGCGTGAGGAGGGGTTCGAGATCGAGGAGACCGTCTCGGTGGCACTCGCGGGGAGCCCGAAGGTAATGGGCCTCCTGGAAGGACCGTGGGGCGAGTACTTCAAGTCCGAGGTCCTCGCCCGCGAACTCAGGATCGACGGCGAAGCCGGCGGCGGGGGATCCGGCAGCATACGGCTGGACGGAGAGGAGCTATGGGTGGAGGTAAAACGGCTCGGCAAGATCGATTCGGGGTAAAGGTCCGACGAAAACGGGTATAGTGTGTAACCTAGTATGTAGGCAGAGGGAGGGAGGTCCCACTTAATGTTCGGAAGGAAAACGCGGGCAGAGAGGCTGAAAGAGCAGGCCGAGGGTACGTCGCTCGTCCCGATGGCGTCTTTGGCCACCGCTTACACCGGGGTGAGGCCCATCGTCGAGAGGCTGCTCTACGACGATGACCTTAGAGACAACATCCGCACTCTGGTCGAGTCAACTCGCAAGATACTGGACGAGATCTCCGACGAGGAACCTACCGAGATCGTCGCCCGGCTCTGGGACGACGACAAGCTCCGCAGGGAGATCGAGTCTGTGGTCGGAGCACTTCAGGAGGGGACCAAGCGGGTGCGGGGCGAGAGGGTAAGTACCGGCGGCGGAGGTGGGAGGTTCTTGCTGGTCCTGATCCTGGCCGTCGGGGTAGGCTTCCTCTTCCTCAACCCGAGGACCGGTCCGGAGGCGCGCAGGATCGCCGGGGAGGTTTTCGCTACGCTCCGATCCGGAAGCTAGCGTAACACCCTGCCGGGAGCGTTGTTAAGAACGTCCTTCCGACGGCCGGCGCGGTGCGAAAGCCGGGCACAAGAGTTTAATCACCCTGTCGAAGGCGTGGGCTCCTTCCCATATCCCGGCGGCCTCGACGAAGGAGGACCGCAGGGTGGCGAGCCCCGCCACGACTTCGCTCCGAGCTCGCTCCGCCCGGTTGCGGGCGCTCTCGCTAGGTGTACCGGCCTTCTCCAACCGTTCGGCCTTCTCTTTGAGCCTCGCGGCCCGCTCCAGGTTCGAGGCGTGGGCGTCGAGGTACTCCCGGACGGTCTGCTCCGCCCGGGCTTCCAGAGCTGGCATCCGCACAGGTTTGGTAACCTCGGCGTTGCGACGCCTTTGGATGCGGGCGCGTACACGTCTCAGCCTCTCCTTCCAGCGCGGCCTCTGGAAAGTTCTCAGGAAGACGCGAAACCTCGCGGGTACGAAAGGCGGTAGACTGCTCTCGCTCATGGCGCGTATTCTAATCCGGTCGGCTCTCCTCGTTGTGATAACGTTCTCACTGTCTCTCTCTGTCGGCTGCTCCGGCCTCTTTCAGAATCCGCGCGAGCAGGCCAACGACAGGCTGACCGATGCCAACCAGGCCATCGAGGAGCACAACCGGCTCTTTGAGGAGGCTCGCAGCACCTACGAAGAGGCCAAAGGGGCCGTCGAGTCCGGGGAGATTACGGAAGCCACTACCCAAGAGACGGAGCAATTTGCCGACGCCCGGAGCACCATGCAGAAAGCAAGGAGCCAACTCGCGGAGGCCAGCGAGCCTCTCTCGGACGTGCAAGACCTTGACGTCGAAGCCGAGATCCAGGAATACGCCGGTTTCCTCTCCGAAGCGGTAGACGCCCAGCTCGTCGCCGAAGAGAGCGAGATAGAGTTCTACGAGATCCTCGAGCAAGACCCGACTCTCTCCGAGAACCGCCAAGAGGCCCTCGAAATCCTCGCCGAGGCCGGCGACGGGTACGAAGAGGCCGAAAACGCCTACGGACGCGCCCAAGAGCTCGCCGACCAAAACCCGGAGCTTCTACGGGAGAGTTGAATTCGGGCATCAGGTTTCAGGAAGGGGTAGGCCGGGGAGGTTCGGTTGGACAAGACCTACGCCACGAAGCATCCTCGCGCGCAACAGCCGTATTCTCAAAACAAGTTAGTTCTTGGTACCTGACCGCTGATACCCACCACTAAAAGCTACAAAGGTTGACAGGTCGGGCAGACGTGGGTACCGCGGCCGGCGACACGGGATTTCTCTATCTTCGTAGAACAGACCGGACAGGGCTCGCCCGCTCTGGTGAAAACCTTTAGCTCGTGCTGGAATTTGCCGTTCTCACCGAAGGCGTCGTGGTAGGAGTCGAAAGTCGTGCCCCTGAGCTCGATAGCTCGCTCTAGTATGGTGCGTGTGGTAGCGTGGATGGCCCTTATCTCCCCTTGCGCCAAGGTGTCGGCTTTTCGGGTCGGATGGACACCAGCGGCGAAGAGCACCTCGTCCACATAGATGTTGCCCAGTCCCGCGACGACGGACTGGTCGAGGAGCAAGCCCTTCACGGCGGCACGGCGTTTGAACGCGTCCGTCAGGTACTCGGCCGAGAATGCTCGCGCGAACGGGTCGGGGCCGAGACGTGAGATCAGGGGGTGCTCATCCACCCGTTCGGGCTCGTACAGGTCGAAGTAGCCGAGCCAGAGCCGGGTGAAGGCGAGCACGGGCCCGCTGTCGAACTCGACGACGGCCGTGTTGATCCTGTCCGGTTCTTGCCACGCGGGCAGCCGCAAAACGCGTCCCGAGATGACGAGGTGCACGACGCCTACGACCTCCCTGAAGTCGAGCACGATGATCTTGCCACGCCGCCTTACGTCCCTGAGCGTGCGCCCCGCAAGCCTCTCGCAGAACCCTTCTACCCCTGCGTTCGAGACGTCGTCCCTAAAGATCCCGGCCCTCAATACCTTCTTGCCCGCGGCTAGGGCGCGGACATCCTCGGAGATCACAGTTACCTCCGGCAGCTCGGGCACCTAGAGCACCTCCTCGAGGAGGTAGCGGACGAAAGAAGCGACCCCGTCCTCGTCCACCGGCGGTGCAACAGCATCGGCAGCGGCCCGGACCTCCTCGGTCATCCCTCCCACCGCGACACCTAACCCCGCGAAAGAAAGCATGTCTACGTCGTTGTCCGCGTCGCCAAAGGCGAGCGTGCGCGCGGGATCTATCTCCCAGCGCTCGCAGAGAAACTTCAGGGCCTCGGACTTCGTGCCTTGCAACCCGCCAACCTCGACGTAGTGCGGGAGACTCCGGGTGACGAAAAGGCGTCCGGAGAACGCACGCTGGGCCTCCTCCAACCACTTCGGTACTTCGGTAGGGTGATCGACGATAACGAGCTTTGTCGGATCCTCCCCGCCGTTCAGGAGCCAGGCCGCTGGCGACTCGACGATTTCGGTGTCTAACTCCTCGGAGCGTCGCAGGTGCTTTAACACTGCCGTCGTCTCGGGGGAAGCCACGATCTTACTGTCTGTGAATACTTTGGCGTGCAGTCCTTTTTCCGCCGCCCACTCCAAGACTTCTACACTCACGTCTTTCGGCAGAGTGCAGTGCAAGAGCGTTTCACCGTTCATCCGGCGGACCAAAGAACCGCCGTAGCAGATCACCGGATCCTCATCCTCAATGCCGAGACGTGCTGCGTGCTCGCAAGCACCCTCGAAACGCCGTCCCGTCGCCACAACGAGCCGCATCCCTCGCTCCCGCAGCGCACCTAAAGCGCCCACCGTCGCCTCCGTTACTGTCAAGTCGCGGCGCAATATCGTGCCGTCGAGGTCGAATGCCCCGAGGTCGAAGGGAAACCGCCTGTCTCGTGCATTGTGGGATGTATCGAGCAACAGATCCTTTCGCGTTCATGTAAAGCCGGGGGATTCGACTCCCCGACCTCCGGCGTGCGAAGCGGCACGACGAGTTTACCAGCCTCTGTGGACATCCGGGAAGCCGCTCACCTGAGCCCAAACGGGAAGTCATGCTTTCGCGGTTAGCTCGAACTGGCAAGCACGAAGGAGAGCCGGGCTGGGCTCGCGTTAGGAGGGGGATAAACAGCGGCAGCTTAGTCTAAAGTTCTAGTACGGAAAGTCGTCCTTGAGGGTTTCGTCCAGCAAGAGAAAGGGCCAAACTTCGAGGATCATCTCTCCCTGATAAAGAAGAACCAGAGCAGCAGTCATATAAGGATCGACACCATGAGCAGGGCAGGCAGGAAGAGTCCGAACATATATACGATCAACCGTTAGCAAGCTATAGGTGAAGTGCCTCGGACATCCGGCAGATTTATCGCGAAGAGGCCAGAACCCTTGCCTCAGGGCTCCGGTTCACCTGATAGATTCCGGTGGTGCCGTAGCTACATCAAGATCTCCCTAGCCGCCCTCTTCGCTTTGTCAGCTCCGTTGTTCCCAGAGCTCTTCTTGCCCTTCGTGCCACCGCCGGATCCCTTGCTCTTCGCGGCTTTGTTTATGGTCCTTTTGGCCTCTTTCCTCAACTTGCCCATGCGTTCTGACCTCTCCTTCCACACGAGCGGGTATCTTATTACTGCTCTCCGCATCCCTCCGAGGCGCCTCGAAACCTGCCATCAGGAAAGGGGCAGTTCGTCAACGGTCACGGCCCTGCTGGGAAAGGCCGATTGCCCGATGATGAAGCGAACGAAAAAGTGGAAGACGAGACGGGCGCTTTGACAAAACAGCGGATTATCGGAGTGGAGCAGAGGGGATTCGAATCCCTGACCTCCGCCGTGCAAAAGCGGGTACTTAAAGTGGTGGTTATTCACCCTTGTTCAAAAACTCCTGCAAATAAGCATATTATCTCTAGCAACACATCGTGGGTGTTTGCGGTTGTTCGCCTGGGTTGGTGTCAAATTGGTGTCAACTAGCATCAGCCCTGCCCATACCTCAACCTACTCATCTATCGGCCTATGTTTCCCTGGACTTTGCGAAAAAATGAAGAGTCGACGAGTAGACTTTTGCCAGAACGAGGTAGGGAGACGTCTCAATCGATCTCGAACCACACGCACACGTGCTTGTTGCGCTCGACTCCCCAGCGATCCGAGATCGTCTCGACGATGGGCAGACCCCACCCGCCCCTCAGGTCGGGCTGCGGGCCAGGCTTCGAAGGTACCTCGAAGCCGGGTCCCGGATCACATACCCTCCCGCGCACCGAATTCGCCGAGACCGACACCGTAAGAGAGATCTGCTCATCGGACGAAAGCCCTGCGTGGAGGATGCTGTTGGTCACCAGCTCGCTCACCACCAGCCGGACGTCCTCCAGTTTCTCGGGTGGCAAGAGGTCCGCCAGCCGGTCCAGGGCATGGCGGGCGGTCGTGACGACCTCAGGATCGGGAGTAAGTCTCACATTGATCTCAGCTACCATCAAGAACCCGCAGCGCATCGTCCAGCATTGCAAGCGTTACTTACCCTCGGTCACGCGTCGCTACACGCCGCACAGCCGTGCATCTACTCTATTGGCGGAAGGAGGGGGCACACGCTAGACTAGTCGCGAGCATCGGCAACCGTTGGCTATCTTGATGTTAAGTGCCGTTAACAGAGGTGGGGATGCCCGGACGATCGAAGCTGGAAAGCAGCAAAACCGCGAGCCATCCTTTGGCCGCCCGTACGTCGCATCAGACTGGTTCTTGAGAACATGCGCCCCCGAGACCTAGGAATCGGCAAGCTCTTCGAAAGAATTCATGACGCGGCTATCGTCGCGCACGCAAAAACCCAGCGAATAGTTCTCTGGAATCAAGCGGCCACCAACATCTTCGGGTACTCGACTTCAGAGGCGCTCGAACTGCGCGTCGAGGCTTTGGTTCCCGAGCGCCTGAAGGACCGGCATCGGGCGGGCATCGCCCGCTACGCCGAGACGGGTCATGGGACCTACATCGACTCGCCTGGGCCACTCGAGTTGCCCGCCTTAAGTAAGGGTGGCGAGGAGATCTACGTTGAACTGTCCCTCAGCCCTATCGGGCTGGTGAGCGAAGCTGACGATAGTGAACGCTACGTGCTCGCCATCGTCCGCGACATCACCGCCCGCAAGCGGGCGGAAGAAGAGGTCAGGCGGCTTACCGGGGACCTCGAAAACAGGGTTGTGCAGCGCACCGAGCAATTGCAAGAGAGGGAGCGAAGGCATCGGGAGAGCGAGGAGCGCTTCCGAGGGACCTTCGAGCAGGCGGCGGTGGGCATGGCCCACGTGGACACCGACGGGCGCTGGCTCAGGGTGAACCGTAGGCTCTGCGACATAGTCGGCTACGAAAAGGCGGAGATGCTCGGGCTGACCTTCCAGGACATCACACACCCCGACGATTTAGAGGCCCACCTGGAGTACGTCCGCCAGCTGCTGGCCGGGGAGATAGGGACCTACTCGATGGAGAAGCGCTACTTTAAGAAGGACGGCTCGATCGTATGGGTAAACCTCACGGTCTCGTTGGTGCGTCCTCCTTCAGACGAGCCCTGCTACTTCATCTCTGTTATCGAGGACATTACGGAGCGCAAGAGGATCGAGGAGGCGCAGCGCTTCTTGGCCGAGGCCGGCACGACGCTCTCCTCCTCGCTCGATTACCGGACCACGCTGGCCCGTGTGGCACGTCTCGCGGTGCCCTTCCTCGCCGACTGGTGTGTGGTAGATGTCCTCGAGAAAGACGGCTCGCTCGATCGGCTGGCGGTCGCCCACCAAGACCTGGAGAAGGTGGCGCTGGTACAAGAGTTGCAAAAACGCTACCCGCCAGACCCAGACGCGCCGCGCGGGGTGGGACAGGTGTTGCGCACCGGCAGGCCGGAGCTTGTCCCCGAGATCCCCGAATCGCTACTGGAGGAGGCCGCCCGCGACTCCGAGCACCGCGAGATCCTTGGTGAGCTGGGGCTGAAGTCCTACATGATAGTGCCGCTGGTTGCGCGGGGGCGGACTTTGGGAGCGATCTCTCTGATATCGGCGGAGTCGGGGCGAAGATACCGGCAAGCTGAGCTGGGGCTGGCCGAAGAACTCGCTCGCCGCGCGGCGCTCGCCGTGGACAACGCGCGGCTCTACAGGGACCGCGCTCAGGTCGCCCGTACCCTCCAGGAGGGTCTCCTGCCTTCACGGTTGCCCGAGGTGCCAGGAGTGGAGGTAGGCTTGTGCTACCTGTCCGCCGGGGAGGTGGACGTAGGAGGCGACTTCTACGACCTCTTTGAGACGAAGATGGTGGGCCAAAACAGTACCTCCGAGCCCTCCTCCTCGTGGGTCGTTGTGATCGGCGATGTGTCCGGCAAAGGTGCCGAGGCCGCTGCCTTGCTCGCCCTCGCCCGCTACACCATACGCGCGTTGGCAATGCGCGAGTCGCACCCCTCGAACGTGCTCACCGGTCTGAACGAGGCCATGCTGCGACAGAGACGCGAGCACGACGACCATAAGTTCTGCACGGCAACCTACGCGAGACTAGAGATAAATGAAGGAAATACTAAGGGTGGGGCCCAGGTCACCGTCTGCTGCGGCGGTCACCCGCCGCCCTTTGTGCTCAAGGCGGACGGGAGCATCCACAAGGTAGGGCAGCCAGGACGTGCCATAGGCGTGTTCGACGATATGAACCTTACCGAGCAGGAGGCCAGCCTGGCCCCCGGCGACGCCTTGGTCCTCTATACCGACGGCGTGGTCGAAGGTCAGTCCCCAGATGGCCTCTTCTTCGGCGAGGAGCGGCTCGTGACTCTCTTGCGCTCCTCGGTCGCTCTCGACGCTGCGACCATTGCCGACCGTGTAGAGAAGGCCGTTCTAGACTTCCAAGGGCAGGCCCCCAGGGACGACATCGCCGTGCTGGTGCTGCGTGCCTCTGGCTAAGGCCTCCCCAAGCCGCATTATAAGTGGAGCTGAGGGATTCGAACCCCTGACCTCCACCGTGCAAAGTCAGTGAGATAGCTTTGCTAAAGCTATCTCATAAATACGCGCTAGGCAACACGGAAAGCAAAACGCAGGGTAAACTGAGCTCGAAAAGGCGAAAAACCGTTGCTCACGGAACTTCACAAGCTGCCGGAAACTCTTCGGTAATAACTATTTATGAGGCGAGTTCTGGAGATTTCGAGTGTTTGCAAATTCCTGCAAACGCCCGTATTCACTGAGTGATGCTTTCCCGAGTTTTCAGAGTATTTGCGCAAGTTGCTGCACAGTGTTGCCCGGGGGACTCTTATAGAGCAGCCGTGACCAACCAAAGCACAAGTTCTCGTACCTGTTCGCTATTATTCGTCTGAGCCGGTATCAACCTGTCGTCAGTTTTAGGGTACGCTCGGCCCAACGAGAACGCTTTAAAACACCTAAAACGACTGGTTGCGTGACTCCGACTCATCTTGGTTAACGTTAGGCTCGCGTATATAAAGTCGCTACCCTTACCTCGTTTTGTGAACCAGCATCGACAGACCCGGAACCTTTAGATCGTCCTGAGCTCCCTGCCCAGGTCTGCCGATCTTCTAACTCGACTCGGTCCGTCCCGTCGCTCCAATCGGCGATGCGCCCTCCAGTACCTCGAAGGTGAGCATGCCCTCTTCGGCACCGACTACCACCTTGTCGCCGCCGGGGTTGAGCGCCCCATCCAGCAACATCCGGGAAAGGTCGTTGTCGGCCCTGCGCTGGATGGTCCGACGCCGCGGACGTGCTCCGAACTCCGGGTCGCAACCGTCCTTGGCCACTTGCGGTCCTAAGCGGCCAGTCCTTCCAGCCCCAGCTCCCCCCGCCGTTCGCGTAGCTCCTTCAAGGCCTTGCCTTCCAGCTGGCGTACCCGTTCACGCGAAACTCCCAAGCTATTCCCAATATTCGTCAAGCTCTGGGGCTCCCCGTCGAACCCAGCCCGTCCCGAGAGGACCACTCGCTCCCTCTCTGGGAGGGCAGCCAACGCCTCGGCCAGCCGGTACCTGGCATCGCTGCGCGCCGCAGCGTCCGACGGATCCTCGACCGAAGGATCAGGGAGCAGTTCATTTAACCTGTATGCTTCCTCTCCGACCGGGGCTTCCAGCGAAACCACCGGCCGGAGAGCGTACCGCACCTCTTCGAGCTCTTCGTCCGACCAACTCGAAGGCTTGCTCGGTTCCCGATCCCAACCTTCCTGCTCCGGTTGAGATCCAAACCACTCGGCTCTAGAGTGCCCCTCGGCACGCTCCCACAGCCTCTCTGGGATCCTCACCGGGCGGTTTTGGGCCATCGCTGCTCGCCTTATTGCCTGCTTGACTCACCACGTAGCGTAGGTCGATAGCTTCATCCCCCGATCGGTATCGTAGTGGTCTACCGCTTGCACAAGCGCTAAGGCTCCCTCTTGCATGAGATCCTCCAGCGGAACCTCCCACCTCTTGGCATAGCGCCGACCCAACACCGACACTATACCTAGGTGGGCCTCGATCAGCCGCCGCCGGGCATCCTGGTCTCCAGCGGCCATCCTCCTCAGTAGCCGCCGCTCTTCCCCTTCGCTCAAGTGTCCAACCGCATTTCTCGTACCCATACGCCCACCTCCCGCACAAGCCAAGAATACAGCCAAACGCTTTAGCTTGTAGTGTATATTATATGTTCGTTTGCAGGGGTTTCAAACTAGATAAGGCTCCTAAGGGAGGCATCGCTGGTTCGACAAATGTCTTGGTTTTGCGGAGCGAACCTACTTGCCTCGTTGTGAACTGAAGCGAAAATCTCGGACCTCTGTTCGGGCGAGAGCTTTTCGGTGCGGGCCTACCTGCCCTTTAGGCCACTGAGCCTACCAAGTTCTTGCGCCGCTTTGTTCGTCTCTGACACGTAGCGAACTTAGTCTAAGCAGTCAAACGCCACAATATATTTCGTTGGCTCGGTTACGGTACCCTGCTCGCTTCTCTAACCCGTCTGATGAGCAGCGTTAGGCTCACCACCGCGATCAGGAGACTCAGAAGCTCCAGGCTCAAGAACCCCACGAACGTGGAGCTTCTCACGCTCGCGAAGGT
>JALZFJ010000250.1 GCA_030867425.1 Actinomycetota bacterium
GCCGAGCATCACGGCAAGCTCGTCATTATGGCGCTGCTGGCCTACGCGGGCGAGGTCGAGGCCGGCGAGCGCGCTATCGCGCCGTTGCGGGCCCTCGCCACGCCGATCGCCGACATGGTCAAGACGATGAGTTACCCAGAGATCTACAAGCTGACCGAGGGCGCCGAGGTTGCCGAGGAAGCAGGACGCTCGGTCTTCCTCGACACTGTTGATGTCGGCGTGGCCGAGGTGATCGTTGATCATCTCCAGGCCTCGAGCGCGCAGATGGCAGTGGCGCAGATCCGGGTCTTGGGTGGGGCGATGGCTCGGGTGCCGGCCGAGGCTACCGCGTTCGCCCACCGCACGCGGCAGATCATGGCAGCAGTAGGCGCGGTCTACGAGCGTCCCGAGGAGGCGCCGGTGCACGAGGCCTGGGTCAGCGGCTTCGCTGCCGCCCTGCGACAGGGTGAGCCGGGCGTGTACGTCAACTTTCTCGGCGAGGAGGGTGATGCGCGCATCCGCGAAGCCTATCCGGGATCGACCTGGGAGCGACTCGCTACGATCAAGGGTCACTACGACCCAACGAACCTCTTCCGGCTCAATCAGAACATCCCGCCTGCGACCGACGGTCGAACTACTCGTGAGCAGAAGGAGACAAGCGATGATTGAGAAGGAGCCGGCCAATGAGCAGCTGTACCTTACCCAGGATGCGACTCCGGCATCGTGGGCGGAGGCGCGGGCGCCTGGCGGATGCGGATCTGTACTGGCTGGCGACGGTGCGCCCGGACGGACTACCGCACCTCGTACCCATTTTGGCTGTCTGGGTAGATGGCGCGTTGCACTTCGTCGCAAGCCCAACCTTCCGCAAAGCCAGGAACCTCGCGCGCGACGCACTCTGCGTCATCATGGCGAGGAAGGACGTTCTAGATCTGGTGGTCGAAGGCACGACCGCGAAGGTGAACGACGAAACCAGGCTCCATCGCGTAGCCGAGGTGTAATGGGCCGAGTACGGATGGCCGGTGACCGTGCGCGACGGCGCCTTCTACGCCGTCGGCGCACCGACCGCAGATCCGCCCCCGTAAGAAGTCTACGAGGAAACTCCCACGACGGCTTTCGGCTTCCCCACGGACGAGACGTTCGGCCCGACCCGCTGGCGTTTCTAGCGAGCATGACTGGAAGGAGATCCCAATGATCAAAGTACCTTCGAGTGACGGCACCACCATAGCGTTCGATCGACTGGGCGAGGGGCCGCCGATCATCCCGACGGACTCGCTCGGGTCCGGCTAGTAGGTGACCATGCGAGGAGGCTAGAAGTCGAACGAATGCAATAGATCGTAGTGAGTCAACGACCATAATCAATGAGATCTGAGGAGGATCGAGATGGGAAGGATTGTCATAACCGAGTTCGTCTCACTCGACGGTGTCATGGAGGATCCCGGCGGAGGCGAGAACTTCAGGCACGGAGGTTGGACGTTTGAAATCGATCGCGGCCAGGAGGGTGACAAGTTCAAGCTGGACGAGACCCTCGAGGCCGAGGCGCTCCTGCTGGGACGAGTGACCTATGAGGGTTTTGCCGCCGCCTGGCCATCCATGGAGGGCGAATTCGCGGAAAAGTTCAACAGCATGCCCAAATACGTCGTCTCCTCGACCCTGGAGGAGCCGGAGTGGAACAACTCGACCGTGCTCGAGGGCGACGTGGTGGAGGAGGTCTCGAAGCTGAGGCGGGAGTTTGATGGCGACATCGTCGTCCACGGCAGCGCCATGCTCGTGCACACGCTGCTCGAGCACGACCTCGTCGACGAGTTGCGCCTAATGGTCTTTCCGGTCGTCCTCGGGACCGGCAAGCGCCTCTTCGGCAGCACGAGCGACAAGAAGCACCTGCGGCTCGCGGACTCGAAGATGGTTGGTGAAGGCATCGCCATCCTCATCTACGAGCTGGCAGGCGAGGAAGCGGAGGGATCTGTAACCAACTAGCAGCAGTGACAGGCACCGTCGCGCACAGGCATTGGCCATCCCTACTTGGCCCATTACACCTCAGCCACGCGATGGAGTTCTTCATGACTGAAGGCGTTAAGACAATCATCTACCCTGTCAAAGACCTCGCGAAGGCCAAGACGCTGTACAGCAAGCTTCTGGGCGTGGAGCCCTACATGGATGAGGCTTACTACGTCGGCTTCAACGTTGAGGGCCAGGATATCGGTCTGGATCCCCACGGCTACAGCCATGAGATGACGGGCCCTGTCGGTTACTGGCACGTTGATGGCCTCACGAAGAGTCTGAAGGCGCTCCTCGACGCCGGTGCAGAGGCGCAGCAAGAGGCCAAGGACGTGGGTGAAGGCAAGTTGACCGCTTCCGTGAAGGACGCAGATGGCAACGTCATCGGGCTTATTCAGTCGTCCTCGTGATCTTCTGGATGCACCAGCCATGACCAGCGGATGGGGTCTAGAAGCGGCCTCACGGACGCTCGGACATGTCTCAAGTCGGGTTTTGGCTTGCCGAAACCGTCGCCGCCCTAACCCCATCGGCCTCAATACAGTGGGAAGTGGTGGGCACCTCCACGCGAGAACTTACAGTACGGGCTCTCGGCACCATCGACGGGAAGCCGATCCTCGACATAAAGTCCTATATACCCGTCTTGGATCGGCGAGACAACGTCAGGGTTTCAGAATGGGTGGATCTTCTCGGAGGTCGGACTAGTCAGGACCGCGATGACAGAGATTGAGTATTCCCTGCGATCCGCAAAGGAACCAGATGCCTCGAAAGTGGCCACACTTGTTGAGGC
>JALZFJ010000273.1 GCA_030867425.1 Actinomycetota bacterium
ACGTCCTCGTCGGCAACGGCTCCAGCGAGGTACTTCTGAACCTTTTGCAGCTGGTCGAGCGTCCCGGGGAGGTCATCTCCCCGTGGCCATCCTTCGGCCTCTACACGGCCATCGCGACCGTCCTGGGTCTGGAGATCAAGAAGGTCCCCCTCGCCGATGATAACCAAGTGGATCTCGCGAAGCTCTTCTCCGCCATCACGCCCGAGACTCGCGCCCTCGTCCTCGCCAACCCGAACAACCCTACGGGGACGTACCTGGCATTCGACGAGGTGCGAACGTTCGCCGAGGCGTTGCCCAGTAACGTGCTCTTGATCCTGGACGAGGCCTACCAGGAGTTCGTCTCCGACCCGGCCTACCACGGGTCACACGCCCTCACGCTGGAGCATTCCAACGTGGTCGCCGTCCGTACGTTCTCCAAGGCCCACGGCCTCGCGGGCCTGAGGGTAGGCTACGGCCTCGCGCCCGAGAGGGTGGCGGATTATGCCGAGAGGGTTCGCTTCCCCTTCTCGGTGAACCTTGTGGCCCAAGCCGCAGCGGCGGCCTCGATGCAGGCCCACAAAAAGATCCGGGGTAGGGCCGAGTTTATCGTCCGCGAGCGGGATCGTATACAAAAAGCCTTCGCCGCCGCAAACCTCCCCTACATACCGTCTCAGGGCAACTTCGTGATGGTGAAGACTGGACCGGAGATCTTCGAGAGGGCGGGCGTCCTGGTTCGAGAGGGCGAAGTCTTGGGCTACCCGGACTGGAGCCGGGTGACAGTCGGCGACTCCGAGGAGAACGACCGGGTGATAGGAGCGCTCTCCTGAGCCGCTCTTTGGGGATAGTAGGGGTCGGGCTCGTAGGGGGCTCGGTCGGACTCGCCGCGAAGGCTGCGGGCTGGGAGGTTGTCGGCGTGGACAAGCCGGCGATCCTCGAAAGAGCCGCCGAAGTTGGGGCTATAGACTCGGCCTCGACCATGAAGGAGGTGCGCGGGGCCGACCTACTGATGCTCGCAGCACCCATCTCCCGCATCCCGAATTTGATCGGAGATCTCGCCCCGACTGACGCGCTCGTCACCGACGTCGCCAGCACGAAGATGAAAATCGTGGACGAGGCCGAAGCCCGGGGCCTACGCTTCGTCGGCGGACACCCGATGGCCGGAAGCCAGCTCTCGGGAGCCTCGAACGCCAAGAAGGACCTCTTCCGCGGCGCCCGGTACTTCCTGACGCCCACAGACCACACCGACCCGGAGGCCTACCGCGAGGTCGCCCGCTTCGTGCGGGAGGACCTCGGAGCCGTACCGACGGCGGTCGAGCCAAAGAAGCACGACCTCCTCATGGCCGCACTCTCACATCTGCCACACCTCATGGCCGTGGCGCTACTCAAGGTCGCCTCCGACATCTCGCCTGAGGCGCTCTCCTTCGCGGGGCCGTCTTTTAGGGATCTGACACGCGTCGGCGCGTCGAACCCCGCCTTATGGTCGGACATCCTGGCCGAGAACGCGCCCGCTTTAGGCGAGGCTCTGGGTGCATTTGCGGGGGCGATGGCGCAGCTTGGCAGCGAGATCTCCGACAGGAAAAGCATCGAGGACCGCTTCCACGCGGCCCGCGAAGCCTACGACGCTCTAGGCGGCATCCTCATAGAGTCGACCGGTAAGAACGTCGAACTGGCCGTCCCCGTCGAGAACCGGCCCGGCGTCTTCGCCGAGGTAACCACCCTCATGGGCTCGAACGGCATAAACATCCTTGACCTCTATGTCAGACACTCCAACACCGAACGCGCCGCCCTAGTCCTGACCCTCGACGCCGACGCCGCCGAAGAAGCCCGAAGACTGCTCCGCGAGTCGGGCTTCGGAGCCGAGTTGCAGGGGTAGATATAGTGCCCGAAAACACCTTGCTGACGTGACGCGAAAAGGAGTTCACGATGCCGACGATGATCGTGCTAGTCAACCTCAAGGAGGGCGTGAGCCCGGAGGAGTACGAACGCTGGGTCCTGGAATCCTACGCCCCGGCAGCGAAGGCCCTCCCCTCGGTCGAAGACTGGCGAAATCATAAGGTTAGCGGCCTGCTCGGCTCGGATGTCGCCCCGCCTTACCAGTACGTCGTGACCCTCGAGATCAACGATCTGGAGCGTCTCGGGCAAGATATGGCAAGCGAGGAGATGCAAAGCCTCTTCCCCGAGCTGCACCGGTACGCCGAGATCACCCAGCTAATGTCGGACCGGTTCGCCTGAGCACCGAAACCGAGGCGGTGCTCCCCTTTATCCGCTCGCTCGACGGGCCATTTCCTCGAAGAGGGCATCACAATCCTCTTCCAGGAAGCCGCCTGTGATCTCGAACCCGCCGAAGGACGAGCGCCCTGCGACCTCCACAACGGGTAACCCTATCTGCATGAGTCTGAGGCGTCTGACGGTTCCTATCGAGGTGCCGTAGACGGCGCGCAGGATGCTGCATCAAAGGTTAGCGCTTGTGCACATGGGGCAGGGCTCGGCAGTAGTGTAGAGGACGAGCCGGGTCCAATCCCCGTCCGGACTGGCTTTCCCGAGACGCAGGATGCCGTCGATCTTGCCGTGCATCAAGGGATTTCTCTCGGCGTGGTTCAGGTCCTCGGCCAGGACCTCCCCGGTTTCGTGGTCGGCGATGACGGTGCCGAAGGGGGCGTCGGGGTTACCGTGAGCGATCTCGATGGCCCGGCGCATGTGGCGCTCGTGGTCGAGGGCCATGCTCACCTCCCTAGCAGGTGCCGGAGCGCTCCTTCGAGCTCCGGGTAGCGAAACTCGTAGCCTGAGTCTATGAGCTTAGTAGAGTCGACTCGGATGCTGGCGAGGAGCATCTCCTCTGCGAAATCCCCCAAGGCTATCCGAGCCACGGAGGCGGGTAGCGGGAAGACGGTCGGGCGCTTCAGAATGCGGTTGAGGGTCTCCGTATATTCGCGGGCGGTGACCGGGCTCGGCACTGCGTTGACCGGCCCCTGCAGGGAGTCGGTGGTAAGGGCGTGGAGGATCACGCCCGCCACGTCGTCGGTGATGGTCCAGCTCCAGTACTGCCTGCCCGACCCGATCCAACCCCCTCCCGTAAGCTTGAAGACCGGGAACGTGGCAAGCGTCGAGCCTTTAGCTCCGAACTTGATCTCGAATCTGGGATGCTCGATCCCCACCTTAAGGCCTAAGAGATCCCGGGAAAACCCCTGGGGAAACACTATGCCGAACCGGGGATGTACCACTCGGATGCCGGCCTTCCGCGCCGGGTCCGCGGCCTGCTCCCACTCCTGGCACACCCGGGCGAGAAAGCTGTTTCCGGGACCGCTCTCTTCCCGCAAGAGCTCGTTTCCCCGGCTCCCGTAATAGTTGATACCCGAGACAGAGACCATCACCTCGGGCGGCTCAGGGAGACCAGCGATGGTCTCGGCGAGGAGGCGGGTACCCTCCCTCCGACTGTCCATGATGCGCTTCTTCTTCGCTGGCGTCCACCGTCCCTCCCCGACGTTCTCCCCGGCGAGGTGTACGACGGCGTCTATCTCTTCCAGACGCGAGGCGTCTATCATGCCCGCCGACGGGTCCCAGCGGACGGTGTCTTCCGAGGCCGGCCTGGAGCGACTCAGGTGGATTGCTCGGTGCCCACTCCTTTCGAGCACGGGGGTCAAAGCAGAACCTATGAGCCCCGTCGAACCACTGATGAGAACGTCCACCCTAGGCTTCCTCCCGCCACTCCGACGACCGAACACATGGTAGCGCGTAACCGGGAAGCGGGCATGCCGGAGCCCCGCACTACTATGGGGAAAGGGGAAAGGAGGAGTAAGTACGTGCCTCCGGCTCCTATATTCAACAAGAATATAGATGAGATGTCAAGGCATTTCCCACCCGAAGGAGAACGTAGGCGACGTTTGTATCAAACGAACAAGATCGGCGGCATGCGGACCATTCTCACGCGCTGTTAACATGGGTGATCCGGTTGATTCGACCAACCATTTCCAACTCCAATAAACTACCACTACAGCGTATTGCATTGATTATTGATCAGTTTTGAGGGGTGAAGAGTGAGTCGTGTATCTGTGTCAGTAGCAGTAGTAGCGCTGGTGACGGGGTTATTTTCGGTTGCTTGTGGGCCCGTGGTTCGAGGATCTGGCAACATAACGAGTGAGTCTAGAGATGTAAGCGACTTTAACGAAGTCGGCTTAGAGGGGGTTGGCACTTTGACTATCGAGCAAACAGGTAGTGAAACGCTGACCATCGAGGCCGACGACAATACCATCCCCTACTAAGAACCGAGGTCGAAAACGGCCGCTTGGTCATCAGTGTTGAAGACAACACTACTCTTCGTTCAACCGAACCAATCAACTACAGGCTAACCGTCAAGAACCTGAATGCCCTGGCTCTGTCAGGATCAGGAGACATTAATACAGACGTCATCAGCACTGATAGCTTAGAAGTATCTCTGCCAGGATCAGGAAACATCGAAGCAGCGAGCATCAATACTGATGAATTATCTCTGAGCATTCCAGGATCAGGAAACATCGAAGCAGCGGATATTAGCACCTCTA
>JALZFJ010000332.1 GCA_030867425.1 Actinomycetota bacterium
GTTTCACCTTCAATCTTGAAGGGAAGCCGCTCGACTGCAAGATCAGCTCAGAGGGCGATGTACAGGTTGAGCTCACCGTCGGCGAGAACGTCCGCTCTGTACAGCGCTTCAGTGGAGGCACCTTAAATCTCACCTACGAAAACGGGAGTATCTCCTCTTCTGTCTCTTCATCGTCAGGATCGAGTGGACAAGCGAGTTCATCCTCTTCGCAAGTTACCTCCTCTTCCTCCTCCTCCTTCTCTGCGGGGAACACTGCTGAGGAGCCTAGCAACGTCACGAGCGAGTCGAGGAACGTAAGCGGCTTTGAGGAGGTCGAGCTGCAAGGGGTTGGCAACCTCTCTATTCAGCAGACAGACACCGAATCGCTAACCGTAGAGGCAGAAGAAGATCTCCTCCCGAAGGTTAGAACCGAGGTTGTGGACAACCGCTTGATCATCGGCCCCAAACCCAACACCAGCGTCCTCACAACCGAGCCAATCAACTACAGATTGACCGTCAAGGACCTGAGTGCTCTGGAGGTGTCGGGATCGGGTAGTGTCGACACGGAGGGTATCAGCACCGACGAGCTAGCGGTCACCATTACTGGGGCAGGAGACGTGAAGATAAATGGCAAGGCCAATAGCCAGCAGGTAGCTATCTTGGGTTCCGGTGATTATCGGGCAGAGGATCTGGAGAGCAAAGAGGTAAAGGTAGACGTTAGGGGATCGGGCTCGGCTATCGTTAATGTGAGCGATGAGCTGAACGCAGAGGTTAGCGGTAGCGGGTCCGTAGAATATAAAGGAGACCCCACGGTTAACCAGTATGTAAGTGGAGCCGGATGGGTTAGCAAGCACTAGATGAGTGTTGCGAGCTTCCTCAGGCCCATAGCTCCTTGAGCCTACCTTGAGGCCGACCGAAAAGCCGGTTGACCACAAAGGCGTAGGTGTAGGCCGTCATCTTCGCCGCGATCCTGGTGACCAGCCCTGTGAGGCTGGTGGCCAAGGTCTCTCCGAGGCGAAAGACCCGCTCGAGACTTGCGAGGGCGATCTCCCCCTGCTGCCTAAACTCTCGCTGCTCTGCCGCTCGGTAATCAGTAGGATGCCGCACTCGGCCAAGCTGCCCTTCAGCCGTCAGCTTCGGTAGGCCACATCGCCGAGTAGCATGCGGGCAAGAGGTTCGCCTTTGAACGGTTGTGCCTCGGTAAGGAGCTCCTCAGACAAGCCGACCTCCGTCACATTGGCGGACGCAAATAGTGCTTGGCCCTCACCGATCTATCAACCACTGATCCAGTTCTTTCCTCGAGAACAGGATCCCACGCTCCGTGGGATAGTGGTGCAGGATCTCACCAGCAACGCGATGTCCCCGAAGGCCTTCGGCGTCTTCTTGGATTAGACGGCGACCTGGCGTCGGGAGCCCATCCGCTGCCCGGGACTGCATGCCCGGTAGTATGTGGGAATAGGTTAGAGTAGGTGGCACGTTAGGCTTTTGCTCCAGGCCCAGAAAGGAGATTTGAATGACGGTAAAGGAAGGCTGGCGGGGTAGATTCTACGAGGACTTCGAGGTCGGGGACGTCTACCGGCATCCTCTCGGGCGGACCGTCACCACGACGGACAATGCGTGGTTTACCCTGCTCACTCAGAATACGGCCGCAATTCATTTCGATCGTCACTACGCGGAGCAGACCGAGTTCAAGCGCCCCCTTGTAGACTCCACGTTCACCCTAGCGCTTGTCACCGGCCAAAGCGTCACCGACGTCTCGCAGAACGTCTTCGCCAACCTCGGCTGGGACGAGGTGAGGTTGCCGGCGCCGGTGTTCGAAGGTGACACCGTCTACTCGCAGTCCGAGGTCCTCCAGAAACGCGAATCGAGATCGCGGAAGGAGGTCGGCATTATCACTGTGAAGACTACCGGCTACAATCAGGACGGTAACGTCGTGATCACCTTCAAGCGTACAATCATGGTCTACAAAAAAGCGCACGCCCCGAAGCTCGCTCGCCTCACCCCCGGAGAGCTCACCCTCGAACAGAGCGAGCGTGACGACCGCAACGGCACATGAGCCGGCCCCTCCTACTACCGGACCACGTTCGTCGCGGTGTTCTGGGTCAGGAGCGTGATCCAGTCGTTGTCGGTCATGGTGCCGTACGTCCCAAGGGATGCCGGTAGACGTCCCCGACCTCGAAGTCCTCGCAGAATCTACCCCGCTAGCCCTCTTCACCGCCACTTTCCCTCCTCTCCGAACCTCCGAGCAATTCTAAACTACCGTCTCCCGCCCAGGCCAAACGCAGCGTGATGGCCGATGCTATCCTTCGAAACAGGACCCAAGAACGGAGGTAGGGAGGCTTTGCGCGAGATCCGGGTAGATGCCATGAAACAGGCCGTTCGCGACCTGTGCATCGAAGCGAACACCCGTCTCCCCAAAGGGCACCTCCGCGCGCTACGGCGCGCCTTGAAGAGGGAGGAGTCTACCCTGGGCCGGGAGGTTTTGGAGCGTCTCCTCGAGAACGCCGAGGTCGCCCAAAAGGAGTGCATAGCCTTCTGTCAGGATACGGGATACGCCGTCTTCTTCGTCGAGGTCGGGACGGAGGTGCGGTTCGTGGGAGGGGAGATAGCGGAAGCCATAGACGAGGGCGTGCGGCGCGGTTACGAGGAGGGATACCTCAGAAAGAGCATGGTCAGAGACCCGATAGACCGCGTCAACACGGGGGACAATACCCCGGCGGTCGTCTACTACGACCTGGTTCCGGGGGACAGGCTGAGGATCACGTTGCTCGTCAAGGGCGCCGGCTGCGACAACATGAGCGCGCTGAAGATGCTGACCCCGGCCGAGGGCCTGCCCGCGATGAAGCGCTTCGTCGTCGAGACGATAGAGCGGGCCGGCCCCAACGCAAGCCCGCCCCTGACGGTAGGGGTAGGAATCGGCGGCCCCTTCGAGAAGTCCGCCCTGCTCGCCAAGAAGGCTCTCACCCGTCCCTCCGGACAACCGAACCCCGACCCGGAGATAGCCGAGATAGAGGAAGAGCTACTCGACGCCATAAACGCCACGGGCATAGGGCCGGCTGGCTACGGTGGCACGCAGACGGCGCTCGCCGTGCACGTCGAGAGCTTCCCGACCCACATCGCCGCCTTCCCGGTCGCCGTCAACCTCGACTGCCACTCGCACCGTACCTCCTCGACCGAGTTGTGAACGCCGAGCCCATCCGTCTCGAGACACCCCTCGGCATCGAAGACATCAGGCCATTGAAGAGCGGTGACGTGGTGCTGCTCTACGGGGTGCTCTACGCCGCCCGCGACGCAGCCCACGCCCGGATGAAGGAGGCCATAGAGAAGGGGGAGCCGTTACCGTTCGATCCCGAGGGGCAGGTGGTCTACTACACGGGTCCGGCCCCGGCGCGCCCTGGCAACCCTCTAGGA
>JALZFJ010000258.1 GCA_030867425.1 Actinomycetota bacterium
GGGCTGATGTTGGCGGACGTGGAACCTGGAGAGTATTTCCTGGTCTGCCTACCCTTGAAGCTCAGGGGCTCCGATGGCTCTCCGGCGCGAGCGATACTTATACGAAATCTTTAAGAACAGAGGCCAAGCGGTGGAGGATGTTGTATGGACCGGGCCAGAGGAGATGGCTATTGAGGAGGTGCCGGAGCCGCCCGTGGCACCCGGGCGGTGATCCTGCGCTCCGAAGCGAGCGGCATCTGCGGCTCCTAGGTCGAGGGGTACCTGGGCAAGATGGCCAACCGTACCCCACCACTCATCGTGGGCCACGAGTTCGCCGGGACCTCAGCCTGAAATCCGAGGACGCGGTGGTGTGCCTCTTACTCGCGACGCTCCCGCCGCATGTCTATGTGCCGGAGATAACTATCCTGCCGGCAGCCACCCAAGCTCTTGGGAAGAGTTCGACCGCGGTACGCCCGAGCCCGAGAAGCGGTGAGCATGGCGCTTTGCTCGAAGCGCCTGCTCTTCGCCTTCGCGACGAAACCCCTACTCTCGCGTCCTTCGCCGACGAAGACTCGTATGTGGGGAGCGATGCGCTGACAGAATGGATGCGGGAGTCAGGTGCGTTATCGGCGGGCAAGGTATCGGCCGCTTCGTCTTCGCCACAAAGGTCAACGTGGCGACTATATGTGAGACCGATACGACCTAGCGTGATCGCGACCACCCGGCCAGCCTCGCACTTGGCTAGGGGTGGGTCTCTGCCGGAGTACCAAAGTCTTCGTAGTGGAGGTACACGGTTTTGCGACGCAGGTACTTTTCGTACCCGTATGGCCCGTCGTCACCACCTATACCCGAGAGTCGGTAACCGGTGTGGAAGCCCTGAAGCTGCTCGGGGCCAATCTTGTTAATGTAGACCTCGCCGAAGTTGATATCGTCGATCGCCCGCATCGCCTTGTGCAGATTCGACGTGAACAGGTAGGCGCTGAGGCCGTACGCGGAGTCGTTGGCGAGCTCGATAACCTCCTCGAAGTCGTCAAACGGCTGGATCGGGAGCACAGGACCGAACACCTCGCGCTGTATGATGTCCATATCGTTCCTCGTCCCGGTCAGCACCGTTGGCTCGAACCAGTATCCCTTCTCGAACTCCTTCCCCTCCGGGTGCCCCCCGCCGAGTACGACCTTGGCTCCTTGCTCTACGGCGTCCCTGACGAAAGCCTCTACCTTCGCCAGCTCGGGCTCGTTGATCTTAGGACCCATCTGCACGTCGTCTCGCGTCGGATCTCCAAGCCGCAGAGAGGAGGCCGCTTCGACGAACCGTTCGACGAACTCGTCGTAGACGCCGCGCTGCACGTAGGTTCGTTCGTTGCAGGTGCACACCTGCCCGCAGTTCCAGAAGCGCGCGTCCACGGCGTTCTCGACCGCCGACTCGACGTCGGCGTCGTCGAGGACGACGAAGGGTGCCTTCCCGCCCAGCTCTAGCGAGACCGGTACGATATTCTCCGCGGCGGCCGCTAGGATCTCTCGCCCACCACGCACTGAGCCGGTCACGGTGACCATCTGGGTGATGGGATGACGCACCAGCGCGTCGCCGATCACCCGCCCGGCGCCGGTAACCACGTTGACGATCCCCGGAGGCAACCCGGTTTCCTCGATTATCCGGGCGAGCGCGAGCGCCGAAAGCGGCGTATCCTCATGCGGTTTGATGACGATAGCGTTACCGGCCATGATCGCCGGCGCGACCTTCCGGGCAAAGAGCGCCGCCGGGTAGTTCCAGGGGATGATGCCAACTACCACACCATACGGGATGCTCTTGACGAATAGCTGCTCATTCGTCTCGTCCGGGGCGAACATGCTGCCCACCTGGGCGCGCTCGTAACCGGCGTAGTAGTCGAAGAAGCCCGCAGCCGCATCACCTACCTCACCGCGCGCCTCGGTGATAGTCTTTCCCTGCTCCGCCACGACGAGGTGCGCGAGCTCCTCCTGCCGTGCCCTGATGCCCTCGGCTATCGTCCTTAAAAGCGCCCCGCGTTCGACGCCGCTCTTCCGACCCCAATCCCGCTGGGCGTACTGGGCGGCCTCGAGTGCCCGTTCGGCGTGGTCAGCCTCGGCCTCGGGCGCCTCGGCGATGGTTGACTCGTCCGCCGGGTTGATCACGGGTCGGGTCTCGTCAGTGGTTACCCATGAGCCGTCGATGTACATCGCGGGCTCCCTGCCTAGAACGCTCAGGACCTCCATTATTAATCCTTTCAGTAGGTCCGCTTGCGGGTCAGGTACGTCTGCGCCGCGACCACCACGATCAGGAACGCGCCGGTTACCACCTGCTGAGTGTACGAGGTCAAGGTGCCGACCTGGTTGATCAAGTTCTGGATGGTGTAGAAGAGGAGCAAGCCGGTTAGCGATCCGAGCATAGTACCAGCGCCCCCGGTGAGGAGCGTGCCCCCCAACACCACCGAGGCGATCGCGTACAACTCCCAGGCCTGGCCCACGAGGGGTTGGCCCGCCGAGAGCCAGGCGGCAACCAACGCCCCGGCCAAGCCCGAGAGCGCACCGCTAATCGTGAAGGCGATGATCTTCACCCGGTCTACCTGCACCCCCGACAATCTCGCCGCTTCTTCGCTGCCGCCGACCGCGAAGAGCGCCTCGCCGTAGCGGGTACGGTTGAGCACCAGGGCGCCGACTACAAAGGCGACGAGCATGATTATGATGGGCACGTCGAGACCAAAGATCTCGCCTCGGCCGAACCAGACGAACTCGGGGGGTCCGGGTATGGGTATACTCTCCGCCCCGGAGAGCACCAGCGCCAGAGCGCGAAAGCCGAGCAACCCGGCAAGGGTAACGATAAAAAACGGCAACCTTGCTTTGGCGATGAGCAGTCCGTTGACGACACCGATGATGCCGCATGCCAGGGTCGGAACGATCAGGGCGAGCGGCCAGCCCGTGCCTACGGTGAGCCCCGCAAGGACACCACCAAGGGCGACGAGCGACCCGACCGACAGGTCGACGCTGCCGGTAATGATCACGAACGTCATCCCCACCGCGATCAGCCCGAGGAACGACGCATGCAGCAATATATTCTCGATGTTGCCGACGTTGAAGAACCCATCAAGCGTCAACGCGGCGACGACCACCACGATGGCCAGGACGGCCAAGGCACCGCGGCGTTGTATAGCGCCGAAGATTCGTTCGCGCCTGAGGGCGTCCCTCTCGACCGTGGCGACTTCCCGGGTAGCGGTGGCCATCAGACCTTCCTCCTTCCCTGCAGGATGTACACGGCGAGCACGATGATCGCCGCCTTGAGTATCTGGGCGTAGGTGGGAGGCAGGTTGTTCATGACGAACGTGGCGCTGATTACCAGCATGAGCAGTGCCCCCGCTACCGTGCCGGCGATGCTCACCCGACCGCCGGAGAGCGGGGTCCCCCCGATCACCACCGCGGCGATTGCGTCGAGCTCTATAAGGAGACCGATCTGGGAGGGGTCTCCCGCGGCCAGCCGGGCCGTGGCGAGGGTGCCGGCAACCCCGGCGAGTAGCCCGCTGATCGCGTAAACCGCCAGCAGCACCCCCCGCACCGGCTGCCCAGACAGGTAGCTGGCCGTGCGGTTGCCGCCGACCGCCAGTAAGTACCGCCCGAACGTGGTGCGCTTCACGACGATGCCGACCACAACGGCCACAACCGCCGCTATGATCACCGGGAGAGGGATCCCCAGCGGCGCCGCCCGCCACAGGGCAAGGAATCCCCCGTCGTCGATGGTCTGAAGCTGGCCGTTCACCAGGAGTTGGGCGAAACCGCGCCCGCCGACGAACAGCGCCAGCGTGGCGATGATCGGCTGCATTCCGACATACCCGACCAGGAAGCCGTTCAGCATACCGGCAAGGGCGCAGAAAAGGAGCGCCACTAGCACCGCCACGGGCCAGCTGTATCCGAGGTAGAGCGGGACGACTGCTGAGGCGATCGCCATCACCGCCCCGACCGAGAGGTCGATGCCTCCCGTCCCGATGACCAGCGCCAAACCCAACGAGACGAGCAACACCGGCGTCGCCTGGGAGAGCAGGCCCAGGATCGTTGCGGTAGTGGCGAAATTGCTCGTGAAGATGAGGTTGAAGAGCACGAGCAACACGAGCACAACGTACACGCCCCGATCACGCAACCAACTAACTACCGCGGTGCGATCGAATGAGGCACCTGCGGTTGCCGTCCTACTACTCATCGGCGTCACCTCCATCCTTTGTAGGTTGCGAAGTCTCGCTTCCGGCGATAGCCCGCACCAGGTTCTGCTCGTTGAGCTCGTCGCCTGAGAGCGTGCCGACGACGGCGCCATCCCTGAGGACGACCACCCGGTCGGAGCCTTCTATGATCTCCTCCGGCTCGGAGTCGATCATGACCACCCCTAAGCCCCCATCGGCGAGCTCAGCGATGAGCTGCTGTACCTCGGTCTTGGCGCCCACGTCGATGCCCTGGGTTGGCTCGTCGAGGATCAACACCTTCGGCTCCATGCACAGCCAACGGGCCAGCATCACCTTCTGCTGGTTGCCTCCGGATAGCTCTCCGACCGGCTGGTCGGGGCCTGAAGCCTTTATGTCGAGTCGCGTCATGAACCGCTCGACGATCTCGTCCTGCTCCTTCTGAGACACGAATCCCCCGCGGGAGAGCCGCGGGAGGGCCGCGGCGATGATGTTCTCCCTCACCGACAAATCTGGGATAATTCCTTCGGCTTTGCGGTCTTCGGGAAGAAAAGCTAGGCCGCTCTTGATGGCCTCGCCAGGGGAGTCGGGGTTTACGTCCTTCCCGTCGACCTCTACCGTGCCCGAGTCGAGCGGCTGAGCACCGAAGATCGCCTTCGCGGTCTCCGTGCGGCCGGAGCCGAGGAGGCCGGCGAGCCCGACGACCTCGCCCCTACGAACGTCGATAGAGACACCCCTGGGAGCATGGTGAGCGGTGAGGTTCTGCGCCTCCAGCAATGGCTCCCCGGCCCTGGCCTCCCGTGCTTCATGGGCAGCGGTGCGTTGTTCGACCTCGGGGACCTCCCGGCCGAGCATCTTGGCGATCAGCTCCAACCTCGGCAGTTCCGCGAGGTCGCCCACATAAACTACCTTGCCGTCGCGCAGCACGGTGACCCGCTCGCAGATCTCGTAGAGCTCTTCGAGTCGGTGGCTCACGTAAACGACGCCTACACTGTCCTCGCGCAGCTGCCGGATCACCCGGAACAAGGTCTCCACCTCGTGTGCTTCCAGCGACGAGGTCGGCTCGTCCATGATGACCACCCGGGCCTCAAGCGAGATCGCCTTGGCGATCGCGACCATCTGCTGGACCCCTATGCCGAGTGAACGCACCGGCGATGTGACGTCGGCCTCTATTCCGTAGCGCTCGAGGAGCTCGGCGGCCTCTCGGTTCATGCGGGCCTTGTCGGTAAGGCCGAAGCGAGTGCGGGGCTCGCGCCCGAGGAAGACGTTTTGCGCCACGCTGCGCAGGGGGATTAAGCTGGTCTCCTGGTAGATCGTGCTGATCCCCACCTCTTGTGCCTCGCGGGGGCTAGCGAACGACGCCTCTTCGCCGTCGAAGAAAACTCGTCCTCCGTCGGGCGGGTAGACGCCAGTTATCACCTTGATCAAGGTGGACTTACCCGCACCATTCTCGCCGACGAGCGCGTGCACTTCGCCGGCGCGAAGTTCGAAGGAGACCTCGTCAAGGGCGACGACACCCGGGAACCGCTTGGTTACCTCCCGGACCTCGAGGATTGGGGCTTCTTGCTGGGTCATCTTTGAACCTCCTATCCCTAGTAAGCCAAGTCTATGAACTCAGCGGCATTGCTCTCGTCGAACAGGTGATCCTGAACCGTGATCTTCGTCGGTACCGATTCGCCGGCCAGGAACCTCCGGGCGGTCTCGAAGGCGAGAGGACCGAAGCGCGGGTTGGTCTCCACGGTAGCGCCGAGATCGCCGTCGGTGATCGCCTGCAGCGCGTCTCTGGTACCGTCAACCGAGACCACGGTTACGTCCTCACCCGGCTTTCGCCCGGCGTCCTTGAGTGCCTGGATGGCCCCGATGGCCATCTCGTCGTTATGTGCGTAGACCGCGTTGAGGTCGGGGTTCCCCCCGAGGATTTGCTCCATCACGTTCTGGCCTTCGGCGCGGTTGAAGTTGCCGCTCTGGGAAGCGACCATCTCCATGCCGGGATTCTCGTCGATGACGGCCTTGAAGCCCTCGCCCCGGTCGACGGTGACCGACGCCCCGACCGTGCCCTGCAGCTCGGCGATCTTGGCCTCCCCGCCCGACTCCTCCGTCAGCCACTCGGCCGCTCGCTCGCCCTGTTGGACGAAGTTCGACCCCATAAAGCTTACGTAGTCTTCGCAGATCCGGGCGGTCGCTTCACGGTCGACGAGGAAAACCGGTACGCTCGCTTCGCGGGCTGACTTCAGCGCGGGCTCCAGGCCTTCCTCCTCACGCGGAGGTATGAAGAGGACATCGACGCCCTGTGCGATCATGTCTTCGATGTCCGAGACCTGTTTGGGTGTATTGGACTGGGCATCCGTAATGAGGAGCTCCACCCTGTTCTCTTCGGCCGCGTTCCTCATCGACTCAGTCTGCGCGATCCGCCAGGGGTTGTTGTTCTCCGTTTGAGCGAACCCGAATGTAGCGGACGCGAAATCCACGTTTGGAGGATCGACATTGCAGTAATCAGCGTCGGAAGGTGTCGTCCAATCCTGCTGGCCCTCTGGGCCCACATCTGATACAGCTCTGTCGACCAAGTTCCCCGCTGGAGGCGTACACGCCATCGCGAACAGTGCCAAGGCCACCACGGCCAACAAACTTCCGGATTGTCTCACCTTCACCCTCCACTTCATTACCATACTTCTATCCGCGTGTCGTCTTGTCCTCTCGCCTTGTTTCAGGGGTTATCGGGTCGGGAACTCGTAACCTTGCTCGATCTGATCCGTCCGCTCCTCACCATGCGGAGCCGGTGCGGTACCTCAACATCGCTTCGATCTCGTCGTGATATCTCCCTCGGTGTTGTACATCTGGCTCGTTTTTTCTCTTGGGCACTTTAAGAGTCCTCGGTAGTCCGCGCCTGCGCGACGGCGTACCGGCGCAAGGTCTCGCGGTCGAGGCGAACGCCCAACCCAGGACCGTTTGGGACGGTGACGATGCCTCGTTCGTCCGGCGTGCTCGGCTCGTCGAGTAGCTCGGTGCGCAAGGCGTTCGGGTTCTGGTCAAACTCAAGAAGGTACGAATTAGGCAATGAGGCGATGAAGTGAAGGTTCGCCACTAGGCTCACTGCGGTCGAGAAGACGTGGGGCACGCAGGGTAGGCCTGCGGCCGCGGCCAATGCCGCGATTCGGCGGCACGGCGTAATGCCACCTGACCAGATGACGTCGGGTTGCACAATGTCCACGGCTCGCGCCTCTATGAAATCCCTGAAGCCAGCTAGCCCGGTACGGGTCTCGTAACCGGCGATCGGCACGTCCAGAGAGGCTGCCAGCGCGGCACTGCCGCTTAGGTCTTCGGTGGGTACCGGCTCCTCGAACCAGTGAATGCCGAGCCGCTCGAACTCCCGTCCGGCCTCCTGGGCGATCGGCATAGTCCACGCGTTGTTAGCATCGACCATGAGGTGCACGTCGTCGCTGACCACTTTGCGCACCGCGCCGACGCGCTGCAGATCTTCGGCGAACGTGACGGTGGCAAAATTGGGGGCCTCCATATGAACCAGCGGGTTCATTGGGGTATCGGTGGTGCGTCCGACCTTTATCTTCACGTGCCGGAACCCCGCCTCCACGTACCCCCGTGCCTCGTCGGCGAGTCCCTCAGCGTCCTTTCCTTCTGCATAGAACCCCGCGCTGGCATAGGCTGGGACCTCGTCCCGGTAACCTCCCAATAGACGATAGAGCGGTAGGCCAGCGGTCTGCCCCATGAGATCCCACAGCGCGATGTCGAGGCCGGAGATGGCAGCCGGGAGTACACCCCCGTCGCCGTGCTGGTGGGAACGGCCCGCCATCACCTGCCAC
>JALZFJ010000392.1 GCA_030867425.1 Actinomycetota bacterium
GCCCTTTACTGTCCTTCGGGGACGATGAACCAGATAGCCGTGCACGTCGCGGCCGAGCATGGTGACGAAGTGATACTCCACGAGGACGCCCACATCTTCAACTACGAGGCCGGCGCCCCGGCCCTCCTCTCCGGCGTCCAGGTAAGGCCCATCCCCGGCGAAAGGGGCGTCGTGAGCCCTGAGACCCTACGGACCGCCGTCCGCCCCAAGAACGTCCACTTTCCTCGTCCGAAGCTCCTCTGTCTGGAGAACACCCACAACGTCGCCGGGGGCAGGATTTTCCCCATCGAGGAGTTTGCCGCTGTCGCCACCGAGGCTCGCGCTCTGGGCCTCAACGTACACCTCGACGGGGCCAGGCTCTTCAACGCGGAGGTTGCGACCGGTATCCCGGCCCGGGAGTGGTGCGAGCACGCCGCGACCGTCTCCGTCTGCTCCTCCAAGGGCCTCGGGGCTCCAGTGGGGTCCCTGCTCGCCGGCGACGAGGAGACCATCCGGGAGGCGAGGCGCGTCCGCAAAGCCTTCGGCGGCGGGATGCGCCAGACGGGGGTGATCGCCGCTGCGTCTCTCTATGCCTTCGAGCATCATGTAGAGAGGCTCGCCGAGGACCACGAACGGGCGAAGAGGCTCGCCGTGGGCCTCGCCGAGGCCGGTTACCGGGTAGAGCCGCCGGAGACCAACATTGTGCTCGTCGAGGTCGGGGATGCCGACGGCTTTTTGCGAACCCTCGCCGGGGAGGGCGTGCGCGCCACGCTCCGGAGCAAGAACACCATACGCTTCGTAACCCACCTGGACGTCGGCGACGAAGAGATAGACGCTGCCGTGGGGGCGGCTACGAGACTCGCCGCATACGCCCTCGGTCATTGAGACCGGGTCCCAGGATCGAGGTTCGCGCCGCCGCTCCCGACGAACTAGCCGAACCCCTAAAGTTCCTCGAAGAGTTCTTGAGGGACAGTGATCCCGTACCGCCCCCTTTCGCCAAGCGACTCGCGCGGGCCGTCGAAAGGGGAGATGTCGAGGTACTTGTAGCCCGGGCGGAGGGGCGTCTTGCCGGGGTGGCTGTGCTCGCCTTCCGTCTCGACGTCTCCGCAGGCGCCCCTTTCGCCAGCGTCGAAGACCTTTACGTGAGACCGGACGCCCGGCAGCAGGGCGCCGGTCGGGTGCTTATCGAGGCGGTGAGGGAGCAGTGCCGGACGCGTGGCGTCTCCTATGTCGAGGTTCAAACGGACAGCGAGGCGGCGGGGTTCTACGAGGCTTTGGGCTACGAGCCGGAGGAGGGCGTGCGGCTCCTCTCACGTTCCTACACTTTTTAGCTCGGCGGCACTTCGGCTCTTCGCTGACAAGTTGAGCGGCCGAAATGCCGACCGGCTACAACTCCTTCACCTCGTAGACGGAGACCTCGCGGAAGCCCAGCTCTTTGTAGAACTTGCGAGCGCGGGCGTTGCCGGCGGCAGCCTGTAAAGAGATACCGTGGGCGCTTTTTTCTTTGGCCCACTTTCGGCATTCGTCGAAGAGTGCGTGGCCTATCCCCAGGCTCCGGTGGCCAGGGGCGACGTAGACATCTTCGATGGCGGCCCAGGTCTTGGGTTCGAAGGCGGGGGAGCCTTCGCGAAGCTCGCCGGAGAGGAACCCGATCACCTCGCCGTCTCTCTCGGCGACGAAGAGGCAGGAGTGAGAGCTCGAGGAGAGGTCGGCGAGGAAGCGGCGCATAATCTTCTCGGCGTCGGGGGCGGTGGCGTAGACGGAGTCGTAAAGGGTGTGCTCCTCCGCGCTCCGCACCCAGAGCCGGGCCGCGGCGGCGGCGTCTTCCCGCCTTCCGGGGCGGACGGTGAAGCGGATCTCGCCCTTCTCGCCACGTTCATTCACTCCCCAATCGTAGCGGATGACGCCGCCGCTCGTGATCGACTGCAGCTTCGTCTCCTGACCCTTTGACCACAACCGCATGGGCCAACCAATTTCACCCCTTCCCTTTTCGCCCCAAGAGGATTACTCTGTAGCATCTGGAGTATCGTTGCAAACGAGATAGCGAGGATCGCTAAAGAAAAACGAACGTACGGCCGACATGGGAAGTGTAGAGAACGCGGGACCTCAGGGTCGGCAGAAGAGAAGCGAAATAAAGCGCCAGAACTCTCCGTCAGTCGATCAACTGGTCGGGGAGTTGACGAGGTAGACGTTCATCGAATTATTCGGCGGGTGCGTCTCGGCTATCGAGGACGGTCGTTAGGGCGGCGACAAATCTCGGCGGCGACGCCGGGGACAAAACGCCTCCCGGGTCCGGGCAATTCTCAAGCTTCTCTTTGCCTCCTTCTTGGGTCCCATTGAGGACGCTGGTTGTTGTCCATAAGCCAGGACGAGTATGGGAGGTGCATCATCGTGTGCGGGATCGTAGGTTACGTGGGTAGGGAGCGGTGCGTCGAGGTTCTCCTTGACGCCTTGAAGAACCTCGAGTATCGAGGCTATGACTCGGCTGGGCTGGCCCTGGCTCTACCCGACTCTGGGATAGAGACGGCCAAAGAGGTGGGGCCCCTCGCCAATCTGATGAGCGCCGTGAGGGACTGGGACTTCTTGAAGGTGCGGGCCGGCGTGGGTCACACCCGGTGGGCCACACATGGGCGTCCCAGCGAAGCTAATGCCCACCCGCACACGGGCGGTGGAGGGCCAGACCCCGAGGTAGCGGTGGTCCATAACGGCATCATCGAGAACCACGTGGAGCTAAGGGAGGAGCTGATCAGTCGTGGCTACGAGTTCCGCTCGGAGACCGATACGGAGGTCATCGCCCACCTCTTGGCGCAGAGGGTGGCTGCCGGGGAGCCCTTGCGGGAAGCGTTCGTGGAGACGCTGAAGCGACTCGAAGGATCCTTTGCGGTCGCGGCGATGAGCGCAAACGCGCCAGAGACCATAGTCGCGGCGCGTCACCAGAGCCCGCTGGTCGTGGGTCTCGGGGAGGGTGAGAACTTTCTGGCGAGCGGGGTGCAGGCCCTGCTCGGCAACACGAGGAAGTTCCTCTTCGTGGAGAACGGCGAGGTCGTGGCCATGACCGACTCGTCGGTCGAGATCTTTACGCTCTCGGGCGTGCCTGTCGAGCGGGAGACGTTCGAGGTGGACTGGTCGGCCGAGGCGATAGAGCTCGGCGGTTATGAGGACTTCATGCTCAAGGAGATCCACGAACAACCTGCCGCCCTCCGGGCCACCCTGGTGGGCCGCCTCGACGCCGAGGGCGCGGTGGATCTCTCCGAGCTGGATCTCGACCTCGCAGGCATCGAGCGGGTCGTCGTCGTCGCCTGCGGAACGGCCTATCATGCGGGACTTTTGGGCAAGTACGCCATCGAGCGCCTCTCCCGCCTGCCCGTCGAGGTCGCCGTGGCGAGCGAGTATCGCTACGCCGAGCCGGTAGGGGATGAAAATACCCTCGTCGTCGCCATCTCCCAGAGCGGAGAGACGACGGACACTCTAGCGGCCATCGAAGCGGCGCGGGCTTTCGGGGGGCGGGTCCTAGCCGTGACCAATACGCAAGGGTCGCTCATCACCCGTGAGGCCGACGCGGTCCTCCTTACCAAGGCCGGCCCGGAGGTCGGGGTCGCCGCCACGAAGACCTTCCTTACTCAGATCTCGGCGCTTTACCTTCTGGCGCTCGAGTTGGCCGGGGCCAACAGCGTCCGTCCTGCGGAGGAGCTGCGGGAGATCGGGCGCGAGCTCCGCAGAATGCCGGAGAAGGTCGAGGAGACGAGGGGGCTCTTGGAGGGCCGGACCGGAGAGGCCGTCGAGGTCTTCGCGGGGGCACGATGCGCGCTCTTTTTGGGGCGCGGGGTCTCTTTCCCGACGGCGCTTGAGGGGGCGTTGAAGCTCAAGGAGATCTCCTACCTCCCCGCGGAGGGGTATCCTGCCGGCGAGATGAAACACGGGCCCATAGCCCTCGTGGACGAGCAATGCCCCGTCGTCGCTATCCTCGGTGAGGGCTTACTACGCGAGAAGACCCTCTCGAACGTCGAGGAGACCGTGGCCCGCGGGGCGCGGGTGATAGCCGTGGCCCACAAAGACGATGAGGCGGCCCAGCGGGTGGCAAAGGTCACGCTGCCGGTGCCCGCGGTGCCGGAGACCTTGAGCCCCCTCGTCTGCGCCGTGCCGCTGCAGATCCTCGCCTACCACGTCGCCAAGGCCCGCGGCCTCGATGTGGACAAGCCGCGCAACCTCGCCAAGAGCGTGACGGTAGAGTAACCGTCAGCAGAAAAAGCAAACCGTCGAGGAAAGGAGACGCTTTTG
>JALZFJ010000402.1 GCA_030867425.1 Actinomycetota bacterium
CGCCCCGCCTTCAACCATCACCGAGCGCACCCCTCCCTTCCGGAGGACCATCATCAGAGCCCCCAGATCCACTCTCCCGCTGGCATCTTCCGGCAGCTTGAGAACCCTCGCCCCGAGGGCTCGTGCCTCCTCACGCCGCGCCTTCGGAGCGCGCTCGGTTACCGCGAGTACGGTTCCCTTCGCGGCCTTGTTCGCGAGGACGGCGGCGGTGGGCGGGAGACGCAGGGAGCTGTCGACCACAACGCGCAGAGGGTCATCCCCGGGCGCGTGGCGGACAGTGAGGCGCGGGTCGTCCGCACATGCGGTACCGACGCCGATCATAACGGCATCGTGGCTGGCGCGCATCTCATGCGCGAAGACGAGCGACTCGGGACAGCTGATCCACTGCGAGGCGCCGTTCGCGGTCGCCAAGCGCCCGTCGAGTGTCTGGGCGTAGCTGACGGTGACGGCTGGGCGTCTGGTCGTCTGCGCCTCGGCGGTCCTTGCTCCCTCGGTCATCCCCGAAGCGAGTCCTTTCCAGCGGCCCCGTCCTGCCGTGGGAGAAGATGCCCCATCTTCTCCCGTTTGGTGCGCAGGTACCGTGCGTTGGAAGGGTTGGGCGAGATTGGAAGCGGCAACCTCTCAACGACCTCGACACCGTAACGCCTAAGGCCCTCGATCTTGGCGGGGTTGTTGGTCAGCAACAGGGCGCAGCTTACGTCAAGGTCCAAGAGCATCTCGGCCGCAACCTGGTAGTCGCGTGCGTCCTCGGGCAACCCCAGGGCGAGGTTAGCCTCGACAGTGTCCAGGCCCTGCTCCTGTAGGGTGTAGGCGTACATCTTCCTGGTCAGGCCGATGCCCCGCCCCTCCTGGCGCAGGTACAGCAGAACGCCGCGACCCCGCTCTTGGAGAAGCCGCATGCTCTCCTCCAGCTGCTCGCCACAGTCGCAACGACGCGAGCCGAACAGGTCCCCAGTCATGCACTCCGAGTGCACCCGCACTAGAACAGGCTCACCGCTGCGTGTGCCATTGGTAGCCTCGTCACCGACAGGACCGACCGCCAGGGCTACGTGCTCTATTTCGTCCTGCTCGCCGTAAACGTACATCATGAAGTCGCCGTGGCGGGTCGGCAGGCTAACCTTTGCGATGCGCCTGAGGTGCTGCATGCTCACATCCGATCTATCGCGATCAGATCTCAAGTCGGCGGGGGATCATAACTTTCCTCCGGGTGCTGCCGAGTTGCACTCGAGATACTTCAAATGGCTTGGCCCGCTGCGCAGGTCACGATGACCGGGTTACGCAGAAGCGGCGTCGGCACCTCCGGCAGAAGGTTGCATGGGCGCCGTGGAGGACGAGCTCGGCACCGCGTGCTTCGCAAGTCATGACGCCCAGCGGCTCGACCATGCAGGCGTTGATGTGGCGAGTCCGATCCTGCAAACAGCAAGTAAGCCTGCCAGTTTTATTGCGACTTGTAGGCTCTGTATCATTCATGGTCGGCCACCTTTCCGGGTCTAATTATAGATGCTAGCACGGCACGTAAACGGTGCACAAGATGTGTTTTGTATTATGGTCTGTAATACTGCATTGGACAGCTCCAAGCAAGGTAAGCAAGACCCGGAGCGAGAATTGGGCGAGGACAAGATATTGCTTGAGGGTATGATCTTCTACGGTCGTCACGGGACCCTGCCCACCGAGCGGGAGCTCGGTCAGCGCTTCGTCGTGGACGTGGAGATTTGGTGTGACCTGCGTCCCGCTGGCCTCTCCGACGACCTCTCGCAGACCGTCGACTACTCGGAGGTGCATGCTCAGATCAAGGAGATAGTCGAAGGCGAGCCCGTTAATCTTACGGAGACGCTCGCCGAGCGAATCGCCGCCGCAACCCTGGAACGCCACCCACGCGTCGAGGGAGTACGAGTCAAGGTCTCCAAGCCCAACGTCAGACTGGGCGAGACGGTCCTCACCGGATCGGCTGTCGAGCTTGTGCGCCGCCAAGATACAGGTCCGGGCGGGTAGTGACGTATAGTATGGCCGCGGGACCGATATGACGTACGCTACTCCCAAACACCCTGTAGTCGGCCTAACGCCGGGACGACGAGCGCAGATCGAGTCCCTGACGCGGGTATGCATGGATGACCTGCTGGGCGCCTTCGGGCTGGGGGGGCTACACCGCGGCCTACATCCGCTGGAGCTGCTCTTTCGGATCCCGGTGCGGCGCTTGGCGCACCAGCTAGCAACTTACGACGAGATTGTGGGCCAATCTGGGCTCGGGTTGGGCGGCGCCTGGGCACTTGAGCGGATGGTACGCCGTGTAGAAGTCGAGGGCCAAGAGCGCGTGCCGCGCGACGGCCCACTGCTGCTCGCCTCTAACCATCCAGGACTGGCCGACGCCGTCGCCCTGTTCGCAGCGACCCAAAGAGCGGACCTGCGCGTGATAGCAGCCAAGTGGCCACTACTGGACACGCTTCCGAACACCTCGCGGTACCTCTTGACCGAAGCCGAGGGCTCTTCCGGGCGATCCGGGCTTGTCCGG
>JALZFJ010000412.1 GCA_030867425.1 Actinomycetota bacterium
CCTGTAGACAGAGTCCTGATGCCAACGCTGATGCCAACTAAACCGATATTATCGCGGCGCTTTCCGGAGGATGCGCCCACCTTACTTTGAGCATGAACGGAGGAGAAGCAGTTGTCAAGCTCTTTAATACACTTATAAGCGCCAAATGTACTTTTTTTTGAGTTTCATCCAGACCATATCAAATCGTGTGTGACAGAGTCTGTTGTGACGGGGTGCTAGGTAAGTAGTAGGGTTAAGGAAGCGACTCTTATCGAGGAGTGCACCGGTTATTGTGTATTCTCTGCTCCGTTTGCCTGGTGGCGGCGATGCTTATCTATGTATTCTTCGAGATCCTCACGCTTTACCTTGACGCTGCCTCCCAACTGTACGCTGGGGATCTCCCCGCTCTTTATCTGGTTGTAGACCCAACTCCTGCCCATCCCCAGCAACTCCCCTACCTCTGGAACCGAGAGTAGTTGCAAGCTTCGCTTGTACACGGGCTCTGAAACCTCTTCGTAAAGGGGCCCTACAAGGGGGTCATCGACCTCCAAGGAAAGGTTAGGCACCTCTTCTTGGCTAACGATGCTTGAGGCTAGGTATTGCTTCAACCACTCGGTAATTACTCTGTTAGTTGTTTCCAGCTTCTCTTTGTCCTCACAGATGCTTATAGTGGCAAATGCCCCATCCCCCGCATCGAGCACGTAGTAGGCAATAACTCTCTCACGAATGAGGGGAAGCAAACTATCGAGAGCGGGCCGGATCTCGTCAAAAATTACATCCTCATTTGACTTATAGCGCCGTATTGTTGCGTAGTACATCGCACACCCCCACTTTTCAGTTTCCTCTAAAAGAAAACCGACCACCTATAGTAGGTAGCCGGTTGCACCACTGGCTCCGCTCGCCCCCTAGGTGCCCATTCTTCACAGGACGAGTTTCATAGCCTCTCTACTTGGTAGCCAATTTTAACCAATTAAGGATACGGAGAAACCTCTAACATCGAAAAATCTTTGCAACTGGCCGGAGATACAGCGCCGAATATTCTCCACATCTCCTGAGAAGTAGCGAACGCTTGTCAGAGCATCTGCATCTCCGAAGTAAAGCGGTTTGCAGAGCAGATGAACCGCAACACCACGGGCATGCTAACGCTTGCGCTGGAAGCGTTCTCCGCAAGTTGCACGCACTGACGATGCTGATGGATCAGTATCGGGGGCTGGCCCCACCACCGCTGGGAGAGACGCCCTTCTCGAAAGCCGTGGCCTATGGCGGAGCTTCTAAGTTGCTGCTTCACACCCAACTCCTTGAGGGTATGAGGGTAGCGTTCCCGTTGTAAACTTAATTTGAGCCTGAAAAAGGAGGCGGGGGCTATGGGTGCGGCCAAGCAGGGCGGCAGCCGATGACTCGGGAGGCGCAGTGAGCCTGCCAGAGTGGGTACTTCAGATCTCGGTGCTTCTCGCTGGAGCGGTGTTGCTTGGCTTGCTCGCCCGGCGCGTGCGCCTTCAACTCACCGTGGTGCTCGCCGTGGTTGGCTTTCTCGCGGCCTGGTTGGGGGGGCCGCTGGGGGTCGAGAGCCCGCTGCGGGGTGAACAGTTCGAGGAAGTCTTGGTCTTTGCCTTTCTGCCCGTGCTGATCTTCGCGGCGGCTTTGGGCATCTCTACCCGCGCCTTCTTCCGCAATCTGGGGCCTATCCTCGTTTTGGCCATCGTCGCATTCTTTATCTCGGCGGTGCTCGTAGGCATCGCCCTGTACCTAGGACTCGCCATCCCGCTTACGGCCGCCTTGCTCTTTGGCGCCCTTATCTCAGCGACTGATCCTGTCGCGGTGGTGGCCATCTTCCGTCAACTCGGCGTTCCAGAGCGCCTGCTGACTATAGTCGAGGGCGAGAGCATGCTAAACGACGGTGTGGCGATCGTGCTGTTCAACATCCTGCTCGTCGCGACTTTAGGCGGCGAGGTTAGTGTCCTCAGTGGCTTCATCGACTTCTTCTTCGTGTTCTTCGGGGGAGCGGCGATCGGAGCCGCGCTTGGTTTCGTCGTCGCCCTCGTGCTACCCTGGCTCGGCCGGCTGGCGGCCGCGGCGCTCTCGGTAGCCGTCGCCTACGGCAGCTTCGTGCTGGCCGACCATGTGCTCGGGTTCTCTGGGGTCATGGCAGCGGTCGCCGCGGGGTTGGTCCTTGGGGGGCTGGCCCCGAGCCGGGCATCTACGAAGGTGCGTGAGGCTTGGGACGAGCTGTGGGAGTCGCTCGACTACATCGCCAACGCCCTGCTCTTCTTATTGATCGGCCTCGCTATAGACCCGGATCTCATCGTCGAGAACTTTGGCGCCATTGCTCTTGCGATCATCGTAGTGCTCGTCGCCCGCGCCGTGGCTGTTGTACCACTGGTCTCGGTGCTGGAACGGTTCGCGGGTATCCCGCCGGTGGGGAGGCGGAACGAGGCGGTTCTTATCTGGGGTGGGCTACGCGGCGGGGTAGCGCTCGCCCTCGCGCTCGCCCTTCCCGAGTCGCTCCCTGAGCGTGAGACGTTCGTCGCGATGACGGGCGGCGTCGTGCTCGCGACCTTGCTTCTCAACGCTACTACGATAGGCGCGCTCGTACACCGCCTCGGGCTCGACGAGCCAAGTCGGACCGAACGGTTTCTGGCGGGCGTCGCGCGCCTCTCGGGAATAAAGGCGGCCCGCGAGCGTCTGGACGACCTGGACCTGGAGGACCCTACTATCTCGTCGCACCTCGACGATGCCGAGCGCTTGACGCACGAGGAGCTTGAGCGTATCGAGCTTAACATTGAAGAGGAGCGCCAGGTCGTCACACGACGAGGTCTCTTCGTCGAGCGCGAGACCTACCAGCACCTGAGTGACGCTGGGCTCTTGCGGCCCCCGGCGATGCGCACCGTGCTGCACGAGGTCGACGACCAGATCGAGGAGGCGAGGCTGGACCGGAGATCGGGGAACGCTCTGCGACGCCGGGAGCGACCGAGGGTCGATCGGCTAGCGCAACGTCTCACCGGGTGGCTACCCGAGCCAGCGGGGGAGGATCCGGAAGAGATCGCCTACGCCGAGGCCAGCGCCCGGCGGCTCGCCGCGCGACGAGCGGCCGAGGCGCTTGAAGAGCTCGAGGGTATGCCGGGGATAGAAGAGGAGGCGGTCGAAGACGCCAAGAAGACATTCGACCGGTGGGAGCAGGAGGCGATTGCGTCGCTTGAAGAGCTCAACCGCAGAGTAGGCCACGGTGGTGGCGAACTGCGCCGGCATCAGGCCGAAGCCCTCGCTCGCGTTGCCTCGGCCGACAAGGTGCGGGAGCTCGCCGAGGTCGGCTTGCTGCCTGAGGTGATCGCACAGCGCGCGGCTCAGGCCGTAACCCCTTGAGGTAGGCCCATTCGACATCGGACAGATCGGTAGGGTATTTGCTCCGTCTCATGAGGCGCAGCGTAGGTCAACGCGTCATTCTCTCCACTTCACCCCTCCACTATTTATCAGACACTTTCTATTGGAAGCCCCGAAAGCGCCCTCCCGCCCACGTATTGGGTACGAAAATGCTTCCAAGCAGGTAGCTACATCGCTCTTTTCAGGATGTCCAAGAAAACCCCTTGACCCTCACCTAACGTGAGGCCTTAGACTTCGGTGTGTAAGGAGGTGAACCGTGAGCTACTCGGTCGGTCAAGTAGCAGATCTTGCCGGTGTGACGATTCGAACATTGCACCACTACGACGAGATCGGGCTGCTGTCGCCTAGCGGACGTAGTGCGGCCGACTACCGCATCTACGAGGAACCCGATCTGGAGCGGCTGCAGCAGATCCTGTTCTACCGAGAACTCGGATTCACCTTAGAACAGATCGCGACTATCGTGGACGATCCACACACCGATGCGGTTGGGCACCTGCGCCAGCAGCGTGGGCTGCTGACCGAGAGGATCAAGCGGTTGGAGGCGATGGTCACGGCTATCGATCAAGAAATGGAGGCAAAGAAGGTGGGTATCCAACTGACGCCAGAGGAGCGGTTCGACGTATTCGGTGACTTCCACCCTGAGGACTACGCCGAGGAGGCTGAGCAGCGCTGGGGCGACACCCGGGCCTACCGGCAGTCCCAGCACCGCGTCGCTACCTACACAAAGGAGGACTGGCTAAAGATCAAGGCCGAGGGGGAAGAGGTGCAATCCAGCCTCGTCGCGGTCTTCACGACGGGCTCGGCGCCGGATAGTGACGAGGCCATAGCTGCTGCCGAGGCGCACCGCCAGCACATCAGCCGGTGGTTCTATGAGTGCAGCTACGAAATCCACCGGAGCCTGGGTGATATGTACGTCAACGACAACCGATTCCGGGCTCACTATGATGCGCTGGCCCCTGGCCTAGCCCAGTTCATCCGGGACGCGGCCCACGCCAACGCCAACCGCGCTGGGACTAACAACTAAGTCCCGATGGCCAAGGCGGCACAGAGAGGGCTGCACCTATTTTTCAATCGAGTCCCACTCCGGCACAACACAAGATTCCTGCAAAAGCAGGTATTTACTCTACCGTACGGCCAGTAACGTGCTCGCGATGTACCATGCCACCGGCGGGTAGGTAGTAGACCTTTTCGAGAGTTATATTGTTGTCCTTCTAAGATAGCGGAGACGATTCCTCGAAATCCGCCTTCTCAAGATGAGTCCGGGCCTCCTCACTCTTGCGAGCCGCCTCTCTTACAGCCTCGGCCATAGCGGGCACGACACGCTCGTCGAAGACGCTCGGGATGACGTAGTCCTCCGAGAGATCCTCTTCTGAGATTACCTCGGCCAAGGCGCGTGCGGCGGCGAGCTTCATCTCTTCGCTGATCTCACGGGCCCTGACGTCCAAGGCGCCGCGGAAGATGCCCGGGAAACAGAGGGTATTGTTGATCTGGTTAGGGTAGTCGCTGCGGCCCGTGGCGATGACACGGGCCCTGCCTCTCGCGACCTCGGGCCTTATCTCCGGGTCAGGGTTTGCCATGGCAAAGACTATAGGATCTCTGGCCATCGCATCTAGGTGCTCGACCGTCAGCACCCCAGGCACCGAGAGCCCCAGGAAGAGGTCTGCATCAACTACAGCCGCCGAGAGGTCCTCAGTCAGTCCCTCGGGGTTGGTGTTTTCGGCGTACCAGCGCTTCGTGGGATTAAGATCCTCGCGCCCCTCGTGGACGATGCCCTTCGAGTCACAGCCGATTATGTTCCTTGCCCCAGCGGAGAGTAGGATCTTCGTGCAAGCCACACCCGAGGCCCCGATCCCGTTGACGACCACCTTCAGGTCCTCCATCTCCTTGTCGACGATCTTCAGCGAGTTGATGAGCGCCGCCAGGGCCACAACCGCCGTGCCATGCTGATCGTCGTGGAACACGGGGATCTCGAGCTCCTCCTTGAGTCGCTCCTCGATCTCGAAGCACCGCGGTGCCGAGATGTCCTCAAGGTTTATCCCGCCGAACCCGGGCGACATGCCCTTGACTATCTCCACTATCTCGTCAGTATCTTTGGTGTCCAGGCATATAGGGTAGGCGTCCACGCCTGCGAACTCCTTGAAGAGCATAACCTTCCCCTCCATCACCGGCATCGCTGCCTCAGGGCCTATGTCCCCCAAACCTAACACCGCCGTACCGTCGGAGACCACCGCCACGTTGTTTCGCTTGATGGTAAGGTTGAAGGCACGCTCGGGCTCCTCCGCGATGGCGCGGCATACCCTCGCAACCCCCGGCGTGTAGGCCATGGAGAGGTCGTCGCGTGTCCGCACCGGCGTCTTGGACCTCACTTCTATCTTGCCCCCGAGGTGGAAAAGGAACGTCCTGTCGGAGAAGTCGGTAACCTGAACCTCCGGGAGCGCGTCGATGGCATCGGCTATCTGGCGGCCGTGCTGGGAGTCGCGGGCATCCACGGTGATGTCCCGAGTGCTCCGCTCCCCACCGATCCGGACAATGTCCACCGCCCCCACGATACCTTCAGCTTCCCCCACAGCCGTCAGGATCTTGCCGAGCGAGCCCGGCCGGCGCGGGAACTCGACCCTGAGGGTCACGCTGTAGCTTGCGCTGGGAGCCGATTCCATATTATCCATAAAAGTGTAGAGGCCTCCCCTCTTTACCCTGTTACCCTTTCTTCCTCGTGGTCTGCTCAGCGCAGCCAAGAGGCAGTTTAACGTGCCCCAGGACTCGGTGCAGATCCCAGGAGGACTCTCTTGTGGGGGTCCATACGCCGAGTCGGGCAAGTACAAGTGTTGCAGCAACTTTATGAAGCTGGCGGACTAGGATTCGAACTTAGACTAACTGATCCAGAGTTAATGGTGCCGCCATTTCACCATCTAATGGTATACGAGAGGGTGTTCTAATCCCTAACGGAAGCGCGTGCTCACGAGCCTTGCAAGGTACTGCATAAGCGAGAAGTGTTGAGCCTTACCAAGCAAGCTCTTAGCAAGAATACCCATGTGCCATCCACGACGAGTGGTGTAACATCATCACAAGGCACTGTAGACTAGTTTCGGAAGCACATCGACGGCGACCACAATTTTGGTTCTGGACAGAGATCGGTTAGGCGGCGATCTTATCAACAGGCTCACACCTTGTCAGAAGCTAGGTGAATAAAGGCAGCAAATCGTCCCTTCTTATGCCCTGATCCTGTAGAAAACGTACGGTGCTAGTCCGACCCAGAGAATTAACAACCCCACCAGCGCATTAATGCAAGAAGCGGTTAGCTTCTCGACTGGTAGCACGCTGCTTCATGTTCATCCGGAAGACGACGAGTCGTTCTACATCCTCGAAGGTGAGCTTACGTGCTACTCTGAAGGTGGCCGACCCATACCAGCCTCCACAGAGCTAATGCGCCTACCTCCCCAACGGCCTCGTCTCGCACGCCTTTCGGGCTTAGAGTGCCAGGGAGCATGTTTGCCTCTGTTCACCGAACTGCCGAGAGGACTGCTCTTCTTCTCGCAAACACCTATGCAGAACGCTGTTTGTCCGGGAGCAGGAGTTACGTGTAACGCTCGCGAAGGGCATCGATCATCGCTTCCCTAAGCTGATCGGCGGTGTGCGAGGGTAAGTTCTTTATAATCAAATCCGGACCGTCGCGCCGATGTACTGCGATCTCGAACAGCCTAGTGCCGGGGTTCCATAAGACATGAGATTCCGGTTTCCTGCCGCCCAACTCCTCGAAAGGCACGAACTCCTCACCGTAGGTCAGGCCATTCCGGGTTAGGCGTATACGCGTACCGTAAACGTCTTGCGCTTCCGTAGAACCTTGCCTTTCATCCACTTAATACCTATGTCGCCAGGGCGCGTGTGGCCTTCCTACCAATGAGTACGATTGTACCTACCACTCCTTGCCGGAGGGGTGAGTAAATAACACTATCCGACGCACCACTTGATAGTCTGACATGCGTGTTTCGGGCTCCGTTCGCAGGAAATCTGCGGGTTAATATGTCCTTGTACGGAAGCATTTACTACAGGAGGTCTAAGCGCCGAGGTATCGATGGACCCTATCGAATCCCTCATCTTCCTGCTCGGGGCCGCGGCGCTGCTCGCACAGCTCGCCCGTATCCTCAAAGTGCCGTATCCGGTCTTCCTAGTCTTGGGCGGCCTCCTCATCGGCTTCGTGCCGGGGCTGCCTACGGTCGAGATCTCCCCCGAGATAGTCTTCCTGGTCTTCCTCCCGCCTCTCCTGAACTACGCGGCCTTCTTCTCCTCGCCGCAGGACCTGCGCCGCCACCTCAGGCCACTCTTGGCACTCGCCATTGGCCTCGTGCTCTTCACCACGGTGATAATAGCTCTGATCGCCCACACCTTGATAGGTTTGCCCTGGGCCGCGGCCTTCGTCCTCGGGGCAATCCTTGCCCCAACCGATCCGGTGGCGGCAGAGGCGATCTTCCGTCGCATGGGCGTGCCAGGAAGGGTGAGCACCATAGTGGGGGGCGAGAGCCTCGTCAACGACGGTACGGGACTCGTTGCCTATCGCCTCGCGGTCACTGCGGTAGTTACGGGAACCTTCTCGGTATGGGAGGCGAGTCTCGACTTCCTTCTGGTCGGCGGGGGAGGGATTATCCTGGGACTGATCCTCGCCCGAATCGTCTTGCCCCTGTGGAAGCGCGTGACCGACTCCTCCATCTTCATCGCACTCTCGCTACTGACGCCCTACGCCGTCTACGTGCTGGCCGAGGAGGTAGTGCACGTCTCAGGCATCTTGGCCGTGGTGTCCTACGGCCTCTACCGCGGATGGAGGGATCCGAGCCTCTTCCCCAACGCCTCCACGCGCATACAAAACATCTCCTTCTGGAACATGCTGGTCTTCCTCCTTGAGTCCCTGCTCTTCGTCCTAGTCGGCCAACAGTTGCCCGCCATCCTCGAAGGCCTAAGCGAATACTCTGTCACGCAAGTCCTGATCTATGCCGCGCTCGTCTACGCCGCGCTAGTCGGCGCACGCTTCCTCTGGTTCTTCACTACGCCCCACCTACACCCGGTCCTCGGCCGATTTTTGCGCAATAGGTACCTGGGCGCACCTTGGCAGGAGCGCCTGGTAATGGTCTGGAGCGGTATGCGGGGGGCCGTTTCCCTGGCGGCGGCCCTCGCCGTACCCTTGGTCACGAACACTGGCGAGGCGTTCCCTGGTCGCGACCTGATCCTCCTCCTCACCTTCTCGGCTATCCTGGCCACGCTGGTCTTGCAGGGGCTCACTCTGGGTCCCTTGATAGGTTGGCTTAGGCTGGAGGGAGACGAAGAAGCAGACAAACTCATGGAGCTTAAGGCCCGGCTCGAGGGAGCACATGCCGCACTCGAGCGGCTTGAGCAGCTCCGCAAGGACGAGTTGGTCTCGCCAAGCGCCGAGGAGCGCATGCGCGAGTACAACGAGGAGCGCATCCAACGTTACGAGAGCGGCCTCCAAGAGGGTGGCTCTACGCAAGAGTACACGGAAAGTTCCGCGGCCTGGCGAAACTGGCGCCGCGAGCTACTCACAGCGGAGAGGGAGGCCATAGTCTCCCTACGCGATCGCGGCGAAATCTCCCCAGATGTCATGCGCCGCATCCAGCGGGATCTCGACCTAGAGGAATCGCGGATCGGCGGCTGAGGAATTGGAGCTAGCAGGCCTACCCGGAGCGAGATTTGCAGAACACTGAGAGCTGAGCTTGCGCCGATAGCTCACGGTTGGCGAGAAGGTCGGCTCATCCAGCGGTAGCGGCTCCAGGCTTCTCGAATGAGCCTCGTACGGTGATTCCATATCTCGACAGCAGACGGTCCCGCTTTTCTAGGAGCTAGCAGGCACTTCAGGCGTCGATGCAACGAGCTAGTGTGCTCTTATCCCGGCGTGCTCCATCCGGCTTGCTTCGCCGAGAGCCCCTTCGGGGCGCGCCCACGGTGAAAGTATCGCGCCCACATCGCCTCCCTCTTCGAAGCGGGATCTACCCCTCTTCTTCGAAGCCCTCCAGGAAGCCGGTGGCCTGCCCGACCTCGATGAGGTGGCCGTCAGGGTCGCGGATGTAGCAACGGATCTCCGCTCCCCGGTCTATTGGGGGAGTTAGAAATTCCGCTCCACGGGAGCTCCACTCCTCATAGACCTGCTGGATGTCGGCAACCCTGAAGTTGAGGAACGCGCTCGTGCGCGATGGGTCACTGGGCGGCTCTAGGGTGACCTCGGGCTTGTCGTCAGTCGGTCCTCCACCGACGTTTAGGATCAACCAGGTATTGTGAAACTTCAACATGAGAGGATCACGTTCGTTGACGACCTCTGCTCCGAGCACGTCGCGGTACCATTCGCGAGAGGTATCCTGGTCGCGCACCACGAGGAAGTGGGTGACGATCATTTCATCGCGGGGTGCAGGGATGTCCTCATGTTTCATCCTTCTCGGCTCCTTTCTTTGCGGATTGTGCTGGTCTCATCTCGGATCTCTGCGGCTCCTACGAGCATGGTGCGAAGCCGACCACGACGACCTCGTGCTAGCGGCGCTGTGCGCGTGGGCGGGCCCGAGCCGACAGACGCCGCTCCCGTGGGCAGGCCGTCGAAGGCCCGTTCCGGTCAGGCATCTACCTGCCGCCCCTGAAGGGATAATAAACCTCCCATGTGCGCCAGGACATTTTTACCCCTTACCGACTTTGCGCTAGAAATCGCTCTAATACGTGTGTGCTTTTAGTTCAATCGGGGATTTGAAAGTCCGGATACCTTAGTAAGATCATATCGGTTCGGGGCGTGTCTCAATACCCCGTCAACATCCTATACACGGCTCTGTCTATTAAGTGTTCTTAATTTCCTACTGTAAGGGTTGCTTCTCATCACGCACGCGATAAGGTCTTGTGTGGGAAGAACACTATTAGGGAGGAGTATTGCCAGCCTTGCAGACCACTGATTCTAGGCCATCCTTTCTATGGGTTGGCCTAATAGAAAAAAGTGAGCTACGTGAGCTACTGGACAAGGTGTATCTATACGCCTTAGAGCAAGCCAA
>JALZFJ010000014.1 GCA_030867425.1 Actinomycetota bacterium
CGGGACGCCGGTGTGCGGGTTCGGGCTGGCGGTGAACCGGGTTTTCTCGAAGAATGAGGAGGTCGACTTCTTCAACGTCTCCGCCTGGCGAGACCTCGGAGAGCGCGTGGCGAACTACACCAAAAAAGGCGACCCTATCTTGGTCGAGGGCAAGCTCCAGTATCGCACCTGGGAGGCCCAGGACGGCACGAAGCGGAGCGCGGTCGATGTCGTCGCCGACAACGTCCAGTTCCTGAGCCGGCCAGGCGACGGCGGCGCGGAGGGCGAAGTACAACCCAGCAGCGTCCGCCGTGGCGACCGCGACAACGTAGACCTGAACGAAGAAGATTTCGACGACATTCCCTTCTAAGGCGCCCCGGAAGCGGCGACCAACGTCCCCCCAGCACCCAAGGCCAGGACGATGCCCGCAGCGGCAGGACAGGCTCCCAAAGATAGCCGGAAACCGACGAAAAACAAAAACCTTAAAGAATTTTTAGAATCGCAACACTTGCTACCGGAGTAGTGGGGGCACACTGGATGTTGCGCGGTTTACGCAACACGCGCGGGAGAAACTTACTGATTTTTTGTTCCAAGACCTTTACAAAGTGTGACTAGCGCGGTATAGTCTCGGTGTCGGTTGGTGCGATACCAAATCGACACAATTAAAGAGTCCGGGGCGCTACTCCTCCTTTCCCTTTCCCCACCTATCACCCCTAAAGTGCGCTCCGGGCTCTTCCTCTTTTCCAGTCGTCAGCTTTCAGCCACCAGCGGTCATCAAAACAGCGAACGGCTCTACATGAGCGGTAACAGCTTGCTGCTGTCAGTGAGAGAAAAGGGCGGCTCTTGGCGACCGCCAAGGGCCGCTGGCTGAAGGTTGAGAGCTGATTGCTGACGGCAATCTACGAGGCGACTTCTCCTTCTCCGCCGACCTGGGTGAGGTAATAGAGGGTGTGCATGAGCTGGGCGGTCGGGTCTATGCGGTGGACATCCACGTCGTAGGGGACATGGAGCAGGACATCAGTGTAGTTGAGGATAACCCGGATGCCGGCGTCCACCATCAGCTCGGCGGTCTCCTGGGCGGAGGAGGAGGGGGTGGCGATGATGCCGATTATCTCGTCGGCTTCGTCAACGCTCTTCTTGAGCTCGTCGATATGCTTGACGACGACGTTGCCGACGGTGCGCCCGATCTTCTGTGGGTCGTTGTCGAAGACGTCATGGATCACGAATCCCCTCTTGGGCAGGATGGTGCTGCCCGCGATGGCGCTCCCGAGGTTGCCCGCGCCCACCAGGGCGATGTTGTAGGTCTGCTTAAGCCCCAGGATGCTCCTTACCGCCTCGACGAGGTCGTAGGCCTGATAACCTACCCCCCGGGTGCCGGAGAACCCGATCGCGTTCAAGTCCCTACGAACCTGCACCGGGTTGATCCCAGTGAAGTCCCCCAGCTCCTTGCTCGAGACAGAGTCACGGCCCTCCTCTATGAGCTGCTGGGTCGTCCTCAAGTACTTGGTCAACCTGTTCGTCAGGCCCGGTTGTAGAGTGGCTCGCACCTTTCTTTCGGCTCCTTCTTCTGGTACTTCGACAGTAGATGGGTGGCATTGTAACAAAAAGGATCGCTTTTGCAATAAAGGTGCTCTTACCAGGCAGAAAAGCGTTTAGCAAGTCACATTACAGCGATAGCGCTGTTTCCGGCTTCGGTGGCGTGCAAATCCTCGTCGGGATTTTCCGTTCGACGATTTCGGGGTGTAGAGTAGGGGACGTGGAATGGGATCTAATAGGACTTACCCAGGGAACTATTGCGGGCGTCTCTGTCGACCCTCCCTGCCCGTTCGACCCTGCGCTAGGGGTCGATCGGGGCGTCCTGCACTTCCCGGGAATCTTCCGGGTCGAGATCTAGGAGAGTCCCACAGCCAATGCGGCTTCCCCCAGCCTGTTGCGCTTCTCGAAGTCGTGCTCGCCCGCGATTAGGACGGGCACGTTGTAGTAGGGGATCGTCTCGCCGTCGAGCTCGACAGTAGCGCAGACCTCGAAAGAGCCGAGCTCGTCCTCCCTTCTTTAGACCGCTATACGCTAGCCTGCTCTCGGTTTGAACCTCGTAGGTGCTCTCTTTAATGCCGTTGATGACGTCTTCAATTGAGTGGGCTTCGGTAGCCATATAAGCCTCCGCTGTCAAGGACTCTTTTGCGGCTTGATGATACCTTTCTGCAGCTTTGGGTCAGGTTAGGGAGGGGCGACTATACTCACCCTATGACTGACTACGAACGCGAGCCTAGGCCAGAGCCGAAATTTCGGATGACCGAGCAGGAGGCGTTGCAGGAGTACATAAGGCTTCTCGACGAGATCGTCTTCTTCCTCGGACGAGAGGAACTCCCTTATGCCCTAAGGACCTTGCACCAGGACCGACTGATTCGGACGCTGCGCGAGGCCCGCGAGGCTAGCAGGAAGGGAGCCTAGAAGGTAGGCCGGAGATACTCACGGACGACCAGGAGAGCGCACCGCGATAACTGTAGCCGCCCTACTCGATACTCTGGCATTGGCTGCCCTGCGTATGTTAGCCCTTGGGCGTTGTCGTACTTTCGGCCCACTTCGCGCGCCACTCCGGTGCCTTGAACTGCTCAGCATAGTAGCGGATCAACTACGTACAACGCCTAGCGTGACCTACCAGAGCGTGCTCGGGGCGGACAGTACCGTAGTGGAGCTTGAAGCGAAGCTGGCGGCTTGAAGCGCGGCCTAGACTATCCGGACAGAGGGGACCGAAGCTCAGCCCCAGCCCGGTCGGTTGCGGATACTACTTCGCAGACTTGATGACACGCTCCTCGTAATCGGCCAACGCGAACGCCAGCTGCGCTGAGACGTGCTTGCAGTGCCCCTCGAGGATCTCTACAAGCCTCGTCGCCCTCTTCCTCGGCTATCCTTCGGGGATGACCGCCCACCAGCTAAGAGGAGGTGGCCAGTAGGGATGTGCAGCTTGCCCTTGTATGCGGGCACGGGAGGCTAGATCATGTACGGAGTTTCAAAGGAACGCACAAAGAGAGAGGCGGGCCCCCGAAGGGACCCGCCTCTCTGTCGCTAGCCGGGCTCTTCTCTGAGCTCGGCTAACTACTTGCCCTAGTAGTAGTAGCGCTTACTACTTGATGATCCTTCGGGCCAAAAGTCCTCCACCGACCAACAGCGCACCTGCACCCAGCGCGGCCAGCGAGGCACCACCGGTGGCCGGCAGCGCGGCAGCCTTAGGA
>JALZFJ010000028.1 GCA_030867425.1 Actinomycetota bacterium
ATCGGCCCAGCCCCCCCTGGTTGATCGCGAACATGAGCTTGAGGAAGTTCTCCTGCGCTGCGGCGTTCTCGAGAGGACCTGCGTAGACCGGCTCGTAGCCTGCATCTCGGTTCAGCTGCTCGACAACTTGCCGCGCCTCCTCGTCGCCGGACCACAAATTGCTTGGTGCTGAGCGCGCTTCGCGAATCTCGTTGTAGAGGGCTGCAAAGTTGGTGTTGAACGACTTCGCCGTCGGACCGTTCGTCCTCGACTTCACGAATTCGGCGTTTGAGGAGAAGCCCGCCGGGGGGTTCACGCCCACGAGGTTCGTCGCGTCGATAACCGTCTTCCCCTCGATGCCCTGCATGTTATCGAGGGCCTCGGCGATCGCACCGCCAGGGACCGCCACGAGTACGGCCTCGACGTCCGAGACGTCACCACCCTCTCGCCCGATCCTCGCCACCTCATGGCCTGCCCTCTCCCAGAGATCCGCGAGACCGCCCCCGACGTTGCCCCTGCCGACCACTGCGACCTTCATCTCACTCCTTCCTCACTGCAGTGATTATTCAATTAGCTGATCATATCGTAGCCGCTAGTCGTCGACTCTAGCACTTGGTAGGACACCTCCGAGTGTTTGGTGATCTTCCCATCGGACGTTAAGCGGAAGATGGCGACGACCGAGTTGGCGGCACCATCAAGCTCGAACTGAGGCGTCCAGACGTGCCGAGCACGAACGCTGGCGAACTCGTCTACCGCGACGGCGCGCTTGGGGTTACTTATCTTGGGCTTGCCGAGCGAGCCGGCGAAGGAGGTCACCGGGTCGTGGCCGTTCGGGATCAGCGGGGAGCTCGGAGGTGGCGGGCGTCGAGGGGTCGGGCAACCACGGCGCGGAGTTAGTCCGCTTCCCGCTCTTAGCGGGGGGCGCGTCTAAGGTGAACAGGCCCAACCGCCAGCACAGGTGGATCCCCGGCAAGGGCGACCCTACCGGCGCCGAACCGGCCGCCAGTGCGGTCCAGGCCGGCACTGCGACCAGCCGGGCGAGCGGCGCTACTCCCCGGCTGCGGGCGAGGCAGGCTCGGGGAGGGGGAAGAGGCGGAGGAAGCGCTCCACCGCCGACTCGTCGCCCTCAATCTTCACGTCGCCCGAGCGTACGGCTTCGGGTAGGTGGCGGCCGTCGTAGACTAGCGCGGCCAAGGTGGCGGCGTCAGTCTCGATGGTCGCCTCGGGCCGCTCAGCGCTACCGCGGACGATCTCAAACCGGCTGTCAGCGACCTCGGCGCGGAAGCGGTCTTCGCCGAGCCGCAGCTCGTAGCTCGCAGTGAGCCCGTCCGCCGCAAGCGGGTCGAACATCGTCCGGAAGGAGAGAACGAGGGAATCGACGCCCAGCGCGGCGTCGCGGGGCTTGGACGGGGAGCGGGCGCCCCAGCGCCCCAGCCGGACGATTACCGGCTCCAGCTCTAGGCCCCAGTCGGTTAGCTCGTAGACCCTGGAAGCCGCCGGCGGGGGAAGTTTGCCTCGCCGTACCACACCCGCCCGCTCCAGCTCGCGTAGGCGCTGAGCGAGGACGTTGGGGCTCACGCCAGGTAGTCCGGCCCGCAGGTCGGTGAAGCGTTTCGGTCCAAGCAGCAGCTCGCGTACGACCAAGAGCGCCCAGCGCTCGCCGACGAGGTCGAGGGCGTGAGCGGCGGCGCACCCGTCGCAGTATGTGCGCTTGGTAACCATGCCAAAGATTTTACCACGGAGCTCCTGATCTGGGTTTACTTATTTGTTTTCTGATATTCACTGGTTGCCTTTTAGGACTATTGCCGTATGCTTCAACTAGAGGAAGCTGCAACCCCAAGAAACGGAGGCGAAAGCGGTGAGGGAGCACAAGAGCGGAACCCGCAAGGAGTGGCTCTCCGAACCGATGACTGACAGAAATCGCTGGATCGCCCTCTACGTGCTCTGCGTCGGCATGCTCATGATCGTCCTTGACGCCACCGTGGTCAATGTGGCGCTCCCATCGATCCAGAGCGACCTCGGCTTCTCGCAGTCGAGCCTTGCCTGGGTCGTCAACGCCTACCTCATCGCCTACGGTGGCCTGCTGCTGCTCGCCGGAAGGCTCGGGGACATCGTGTCTCGTAGGGGCGTCTTCTTGGTCGGCCTCGGGATATTCACGGGGGCCTCGCTGCTGTGCGGTGCCTCGCAGGGCCAGGAGCTGTTGGTCGCGGCGCGCTTCGTCCAGGGTGTCGGCGGCGCTATGACCTCCGCGGTCATCCTCGGCATGATCGTCACCATGTTCCCCGAGCCCCAGGAGCAGGCCAAGGCAATCGGCGTCTTCGCCTTCGTCGCCTCCGCCGGCGGTGCGGTGGGCCTGCTCGTCGGCGGGGTCCTGACTCAGTCGATCAGCTGGCACTGGATCTTCTTCGTCAACGTCCCGGTCGGGATCGCGACGGCGGTGCTCGCCGGACGCCTGATCGACCCCGACAAGGGCATCGGGCTCGGCAACGGCGCGGACGTACCGGGCGCGGTCCTGATTACCTGCTCGCTCATGCTCGGCGTCTACACCATCGTCGATCCGGCCGCCGAGTACGGCTGGGGCGCCGGTCGCACGCTGACACTGGGTGCCCTCTCGCTCGTGCTGTTGGCGGCCTTCGTCGCTCGTGAGGCGACCGCGC
>JALZFJ010000034.1 GCA_030867425.1 Actinomycetota bacterium
GTTGAGCGTTTGGTGGTGAGGAAAGCGCCGTTCGGCGTTCGCCTCTACGGAAAGGGAAGGAGGAGTTAGGTTGCGAAGGATTCAGGTAAGGGTGAACGGTGACACCCACGAGCATGAGGTCGAGCCCCGACTGCTTCTGGTGCATTACCTGCGGGAGGTCTTGGACCTGACGGGGACGATGGTCGGGTGCAACACTTCCAACTGCGGGGCGTGCACGGTTTTGATGGATGGGGAGTCGGTAAAGTCGTGTACCGTCTTCGCGGTGCAGGCTGATGGGCATGAGATCACGACGGTTCAGGGTTTGGCCGAGGACGGGAAGTGGCATCCCATGCAGTCGGCTTTCCACGAGATGCATGCCTTGCAGTGCGGGTACTGCACGCCGGGCATGATCATGGCCTCGGTAAGTTTGCTGAGGGAGAACCCGGATCCGAACGAGGAGGAGATTCGGGAGGCTTTAGAGGGCAACTACTGCCGCTGCACGGGATACGAGAACATCATCAAGGCCGTCCAGCAAGCTGCGGGGCAGACGAGCCAGGCGTCGTAGGGAAGGGAGGCAATAGAGTGACCGAAGCACCGGAGCGCTACGTCGGGGGCGGCGTACCGCGCAAGGAAGATCCGGCTCTAGTTACGGGGGAGGCCCACTGGACCGACAACATCAAGCTGTCGGGGATGCTTCACATGGCCGTCCTCAGGAGCCCGTTCGCCCACGCCAAGATCACGCACCTCGACGTGTCGGGCGCCTTGGAGCAGCCCGGCGTCGTCGCGGCCTTCACCGGTGAAGACCTGGCTAGTGAGTGGGGTCCGGGTCCGGGCGGCGAGGCCGAGCAGGGGCCGGGCTATGAGGTAACCGAAGGGGAGAGCGAGAGCGATATCGCCAAGAAGTTCAGCTTCTGCGTCTGGCCCGTCACCGAGGGCGGCTTGCCCGTGACCGAGGAGATGAAGACGCCGAACCACTGGCCCGTGGCGAGGGACGAGGTCAACTTCATGGGCGACGCGGTGGCGGTGGTGGTCGCGACCGATCGCTACAAGGCCCAGGACGCCCTGGAGTTTATCGAGGTGGACTATGAGCCGCTGGACGTGGTGGTGGACATGGAGAGGGCTCTCCAGGAAGACTCGCCGCTAGTGCACGAGGACCTCGGGACCAACGTGTGCTACAGCCTCGGGTTGGAGAACGGGGATGTTGACGAGGCCTTCAGCAAGGCTGATGTGACCGTCAAGGAGCGTTACATTCAGCAGCGGCTCATCCCCAATGCCATCGAGCCGCGGGCTACCGTTGCCTACCAAGAGCCTCTGAACGGCCAGTTCGTGTTGTACTCGACTACTCAGATCCCCCATATAGCCAAGTTTGTACTCTCCGCGGCATGCGATATACCGGAGAATAGAATCAGGGTCATAGCGCCGGACGTGGGCGGAGGCTTCGGCTCCAAGCTGAACGTGTACGCCGAGGAGACCCTGGCACTGGTTCTGAGCAGGAGGCTTAGCGCGCCCATCAAGTGGGTCGAGGATAGGTCGGAGAACTACCAGGCGACCATCCACGGGCGGGGCCAGATTCAGGACATCGAGTTGGCCGCCACTAACGAGGGCAAGATTCTCGGCATGCGGGTGAAACTCCTGGCCGACATGGGCGCCTACCTGCAGCTTCTCACCCCCGGCATCCCGGTCCTGGGAGCCTTCATGTATCCTGGGGTCTACACCTTCGACGCGTATTCCTGCGAGATCACCGGCATCTTCACCAACCTGACCCCTACAGATGCCTACCGCGGTGCAGGGCGTCCCGAAGCTGCCTACGCCATAGAGCGCATCGTGGACGCTTTAGCCCGCGAGCTGGACATGGACCCGGCGGAAGTACGGCGGAAAAACTTCTACGAGCCGTTCGATGAGCCTACCGACACCCCCGCAGGCATCCAGTACGACTCGTTCAACCTGCAGGGAGTACTGGACCGGGTGCTGGAGCTGGCGGACTACGAGGGCCTGCGCGCCGAGCAGCAGAGTAGACGTGAGAACAACGACCCAGTCCAGCTCGGCATCGGGTTCTCCACCTACACGGAGATCTGCGGCATAGCCCCCTCGCAGGTCAACGAGGCGCTGGGCCTCGGGGGCGCCGGCTGGGAGTGGGGCAGCGTGCGCTTCCTTCCTTCGGCCAAGGTCGAGGTCGTGACAGGGACCTCACCTCATGGCCAGGGTCACGAGACCTCATGGGCTCAGATAGCCGCCGACGCTCTCGGCGTCAGCCCCGACGATATCGAGGTTCTGCACGGTGATACGGGCATAGCCCCCATGGGCCGCGACACCTACGGCTCGCGTAGTTTAGCGGTGGGCGGCATAGCGGTGCACATGGCCTGCGAGAAGGTGATCGAGAAGGCGAAGAAGATAGCCGCCCACATGCTGGAGGCTGCCGAAGACGATCTGGAGTTCTCCGGGGGTAAGTTCAGCGTCAAGGGCTCACCGGACCAGAACATGACCATCCAGGATGTTGCGACCGCAGCGTTTATGGCGGCGAACCTGCCCGAGGGCATGCAACCGCAGCTGAACGAGGACTTCGTCTTCGACCCACCCAACTTCACCTTCCCGTTCGGGGCGCACATCTGCGTCACGGAGGTGGACACCGAGACCGGCAAGGTGAGGATACGGGATTACTACGCGGTCGACGACTGCGGGCACGTCGTCAACCCGATAATCGTGGACGGGCAGCTACACGGCGGCCTCGCCCAGGGCATAGCGCAGGCGCTCTACGAGGGGGCCATCTACACCGAGGACGGCACCCTGGTCACCTCGTCCATGGCCGACTACATGATCCCCGGTGCACCGGAGCTCCCCAACTACACCCTGGAACGTACGGTAACCCCATCTCCGAGCAACCCGCTGGGCGTCAAGGGTGTTGGTGAGGCCGGGACCATAGGGGCGCCGGCGGCGGTCATCAACTCCATCGTAGATGCTTTAGAGCCCTTCGGGGTGAAGCACATAGATATGCCCGCCCTACCGATGCGGGTGTGGAACGCGATCCAGGACGCCCAGGGCCGGAGTGCAGACTCAGCGGAGTACGACGCTGCCCTTGGTTCCCGTGAGGCCGACGTAAGGCAAGAAGGAGGTGAGGCGTAGTGATCCCGGTAGCCTTCGAGTACGAGGTAGCCGAGTCGGTCGAGCACGCCATAGAGCTCCTGGGCCGGCACGGGGAGGACGCCAGGCTCCTCGCCGGTGGCCACTCCCTCATACCGCTCATGCGGCTCAGACTGGCCGTGCCTACGGTCTTGATCGACCTGGATCGCCTGGAGGACCTGCGCTACGTCCGGGACGAGGGCGACCATCTGGCGATCGGCGCCCTGACCCGGCACCGGGACCTGCACAACAACGAGTTCGTCACGGAGCACTGCGGCATTGTTGGCTACACCGCCGGCCTCTTAGGCGACCCCTCGGTCCAGCACCGGGGGACCATTGGCGGCACCTTAGCTCACGGCGATCCTTCTGGAGATATGCCGAGCGTAGTGACCGCGCTCGAAGCTACCCTGGTTGTCCAGGGCCCCGACGGCGAGCGTACAATACCGGCCGGAGAGTTCTTCCAGGATTATCTCTTCACGGCCCTTGAGCCTGAGGAGGTAGTAACGGAGGTCAGGGTGCCCAAGCTCGGCTCGAACACCGGCTGGTCTTACAAGAAGTTCGCTCGCCGGTCGCAGGACTGGGCGATAGTGGGCGTAGCGGCGGTTGTGGAGAAGGAGAACGGCAGCATCAGCTCTGCCCGAATCGGTTTGACCAGCATGGGCTCCACACCCCTGAGGGCAACCTCCACCGAGCAAGCGCTCTCCGGGGCGAGTGCTGAGCAGGTCACAGAGGCGGCCAACGTAGCTGATGAGGGCACGAGCCCCGCTACGGATGATGCAGCCTCGGCCGAGTTCCGGCGGCACCTGGCACGGGTGTGGACCCGGCGGGCAGTCGAGGAGGCTTTGGGCCGTTGAGCGAGTCTGGTAATGGACGCCGGGGGGCTCTGCCCCCCGGCGTTTCGCTTTCCCGGGAGCTCCGGGAGAGGCTCCGGGAAGGTGGCTACCTGGCGGACGAGGGGCTCAGTACGGCGATCTTCCTGGCTTTGAAGCTCGGACGACCGCTTTTCTTAGAAGGAGAGGCTGGGGTCGGTAAGACCGAAGTGGCGAAGGTTCTCTCCCACCTGCTCGATACACCCCTGATACGCTTGCAATGCTATGAGGGTATAGACGTGCATCAGGCCGTCTACGAGTGGGACTACGCCCGCCAGCTACTTCACATCCGGACGGCGGAGGCCCTGGGCACGGTAGGGAGTAGGGAGCGTTTCGAGGACGAGCTATATACTCGGCAGTTCCTGGTCAGCCGTCCGCTCTTGCAGGCCTTAGAGTACCAGGGGGAGAGTCCGCCGGTCCTGCTCATAGACGAGGTCGACCGGGCGGACGACGAGTTTGAAGCGTTTTTGTTAGAGATTCTTTCGGACTTTGCGATCACGATCCCCGAGATCGGGACTATACATGCCCGGCGGCGGCCGGTGGCGGTCCTGACCTCGAACCGAACCCGCGAGGTCCACGACGCCCTGAAGCGCCGCTGTTTGTACTTCTATATAGATCACCCCAGCCTGGAGCGGGAGGTGGAGATCGTGCGCTTGAGGGTCCCCGGGGCAGAGGAGCGCCTGGTCCGTCAAGTGGTGGTGGCCGTGCAGGGCTTGCGGAGCATGGACCTGTATAAGCCGCCCGGAGTCGCCGAGACCTTGGACTGGATCGAGGCTCTTGTGGCTCTGGGGGCGAAGGAGCTGGACGAAGCGCTGATCGAGGCTACCTTGGGCTCGGTCGTTAAGTACCGCGAGGACCAGCAGCGTGCTCTAGGTTCGGCCCTGCAGCTGCTCACAGGGACCGGCGGTGCCTGAAGCTCCGCAAGAAGTCCCGTCGATGCTCCGCGCGGCAGTGGCCTTCGGACGTCTCTTGAGACGGGCCGGGCTCGCTGTTGGGCCCGACCGGATAGTGGAGTTCACACGGGCTTTAGAGGAGTTGGACGTCACCCGGCGCGAGGACGTCTACTGGGCTGGGCGGGTGACGCTTTGCTCCCGTCGGGAGGATCTGGAGCTCTACGATTGGGCATTCCGGGTCTTTTGGGAAGGGGCAAAGAAGCCTCCATCCCTTCGACCGCCGCGGTTCCGGCTCTCAATCTCTCTAACTGACGACTCCGTGCGACCGCCCAAGAAGTCTGTCGAGAAGAACGAGAGGGGCGAGGAGATGGTCCGGCTCCGCTACAGCCCCGTCGACGTGTTGAGAAGGAAGGACTTCGCCCTCTACACCGCCGAGGAGTTCGACGAGCTGCACAAGCTCCTTGCGGACATGAGCCTCTCCGGGACGCTCAAGCGGTCGCGGCGCCTCGAACCCGCCTCCAGAGGCCGCCACGATCCGCGTCGGACTTTACGCGGCGCTCTGCGCACCGGGGGAGAGCCCATGCGCCACCGCTTCCGACGGGCCAGGAGCCGACCTCGGATGGTGGTGCTCCTATGCGACGTATCCGGCTCGATGTCCTCCTACAGCCGGGTGCTCTTGCGCTTTATGCACGCCGGTGTGATCTCTGGCGCGCGTCTCGAAGCCTTCGTTCTCGGCACCCGCCTCACCCGCATAACCCGGGAGCTCGCCACCCGCGACCCCGACCGGGCCCTCAGAGAAGCGGCCGAAGCGGTCCGGGACTGGTCCGGGGGGACTCGGCTAGGGGACACCATAAAGGAGTTCGTGGACCGCTGGGGACAACGCGGCATGGCCCGCGGCTCGGTGGTGGTGATACTCTCCGACGGATGGGATCGGGGGGATGTAGACGTTCTCGCCGAGCAGATGATGCGCCTGAGTCGCCTGGCCTACAAGGTCATCTGGGTCAATCCCCTAAAGGCTGCTCCTGGATACCAGCCGCTCGCAAAAGGTATGGCTGCGGCCCTCCCCTACGTAGACAACTTTCTCTCCGGCCACAACTTCGAGTCTTTAGATGAGCTCGCCCGCGCCATCGCCGAAGCTGCCGGGCGGGACCGATGGAATATATGAAGGATTAAGATATAAAAGGAGGCGCGGATGAACCCGGTCGTAGACAAGGTCGTGCAGTGGCGTGAGGAGGATAAGAAGGTAGCGCTCGCCACAGTAGTAAAGGTCGAGCGGTCCGGGCCGTTGGGAGCGGGCACTTCGATGGCCGTCTCCGAGGACGGGCAGGTAGTGGGGTCGGTGAGCGGCGGGTGCGTGGAACCAGCGGTCTTTGAAGAGGCTTTAGACGCTATAGGGAGCGGCAGGCCAAGGCTCCTGAGCTACGGGATCTCCGACGACGAGGCCTTCGGGGTGGGCCTGACCTGCGGCGGGATCATCCACATCTTCGTCGAGCGGGTGGACTGGTGATGGGAGACATCCTCGCCCACTGGCACGAGGCCCTCGCTAACCAGTCGCCGGTTGCGGTGGCGACGCTCGTCGAAGGCCCGAACGTTGGTGGCAAACTTCTCGTTGCTCCCAAAGAACACGTCGGCACCGTCGGCAACGAGGATCTCGACCGGGCGGTCGTGGAAGCGGCTCGGGGCATGCTCGAGAGCGGACAGACCGGGATGATCCACTTCGGACCGCGCGGGCAGAGGCGAATGGAGGAAGTGACGGTCTTTATCCAATCCTTCGCTCCACCGCCACAGATGTACGTCTTTGGGGCCATAGATTTTGCGAGCGCGGTGGCGAGGATTGGGAAACACATGGGCTACCGGGTAACCGTCTGCGACGCTCGGGCCGTCTTCGCCACCCGCGACCGGTTCCCGACCGCCGACGAGGTCGTCGTCGCCTGGCCGGACGAGTTCTTGAAGACGGCGAAGGTGGACAAGCGGACGGTAATCTGCGTCCTGACGCACGACCCCAAGTTCGACGTGCCTGTCCTCGTGGAAGCGCTAAAGACACCGGCGGGGTACATCGGGGCGATGGGTAGCCGCCGGACGCACAACAACCGGTCGGCGCGTTTGAAAGAGGAGGGAATCACCGACGAAGAGCTTTCGCGCATCTCCAGCCCTATAGGGTTGGATATCGGAGCGCGCACGCCGGAGGAGACAGCCGTCGCGATAGCCGCCGAGATCATAGCCTTAAGAACCGGGCACTCGGGCGGGCGGCTCTCGCAGCGGTCGGGGCCCATCCACGCGCCGGAGCCCGACACGCCTCCTTCGCCGGACCCGAGGGACGCGACCGTTGCGCAGGAACGCTCACGGTGAGCCGCTGAGCGGGGTCTCGGCCGTTATGCTCGCCGCCGGAGCGGGGAGCAGGTTCGGGGGCGGGAAGCTCCTGGCGCCTTTGGGAAGACGGCCCCTGATCGAGGCTACGCTCCTTGGTCTGCGCGGGGCACCGGTGGATGAGATAATCGTCGTGGTTGGGGCCGAAGGGGAAAGATTGCGCAAGGTGGGCACTTCGTACGGGGCACGCGTCGTCGAAAACCCGGACTGGGCGGAGGGGCTGTCTGCTTCGGTGCGGACCGGCCTGTACGCCTGCGCGCCGTCGACGCGGGCAGCGGTCGTAACGCTTGCGGACCAACCGCTCGTTGGTGCAGAGGCGGTAGGAAGGCTCGTCGAGTCTTTCGAGAAGGGAGCGAAGGTGGCGGTGGCGACCTACGGCGGCGAGCAGCGCAACCCGGTGCTCTTCGCCCGGGACGTCTGGCCGCTCTTGGAGAGCGAGCTCTCGGGGGACCAGGGGGCGAGGGTGTTCTTGAGACGTCACCTGGAGCTGGTCTCGGAGGTGCCTTGCGATGACGTAGCGGACCCAGCCGACGTGGATACTGTTGGGGACTTGCGGCGCCTGGAAGAGAAACTTTCAGCTTCTACGGGCGACTCCGCAATCGGTCAAAGGAGGAACCGATGAAGCTGGAGAACGAGTTTACGGTTGACACCCCGGTAGACGAAGCGTGGAAAGCGATGCTGGACCTCGAGAAGGTGACGCCCTGTCTGCCAGGGGCGCAGCTCACGGAGCAGGTCGGCGACGAGTACCGGGGCGAGATGACGGTAAAGATGGGACCCGTCACGGCCAAGTACAACGGGACGGTGAGCATAGAAGAGGCTGACGAGTCGGCGCACCGGGCCGTGGTCAGGGCCGAAGGCAAAGATGCTCGGGGCCAGGGGACGGCTTCGGCTACCATCACCTCCACTTTGCAAGAGGAGGGGAGCGACACCACCCGGGTTCGCGTCGAGACCGACATGCAGATCACGGGCAGGGTAGCCCAGTTTGGCCGGGGCCTCCACCAGGACGTGGCGGAGAAGATCATGGGCCGTTTTGCTGACTGTCTGGAGAAGGAACTCTTCTAGAGAGGGGACGCAAAGGCATGAAGCTGGAGAACGAGTTCACGGTCAACGTACCGGTAGAGGATGCCTGGAACGTGCTACTCGACCTCGAAAGGGTGACCCCTTGCCTGCCGGGTGCAGCCCTGACGGAGCAATCCGACGATGACGAGTACAAGGGAGAGATGAAGGTCCGGCTCGGGCCCGTCACGCAAGAGTACAACGGGACGGTCAGGATCGAGGAGGCTGACGAGTCGGAACACCGAGCGGTGCTCAAGGCCGACGGCAAGGACGCCCGAGGGCAGGGGGCGGCCACGGCGACCATCACCTCGACTCTGCACGACGAGGGGGACGGTAGCACCAAGGTGCGCGTCGAGACTGACATGCAGATCACCGGTCGTGCGGCCCAGTTTGGTCGGGGCGTTCAGCAGGACGTGGCGGAGCGGCTCTTGAGCCGGTTCGCTGAGTGCCTGGAGAACGAGATCGTGGGCGGAGGAGCCAAGGAAGAGGCCGAAGCGGCCGCCACGTCCGAGGCCGGACCGTTAGAGAACGGCGCAGCCGCGGAAGGTGCGTCCGAGGAAGAGGAACAGCCCCGGCGCAGGATCATCCAACAGGATCGGGAGGTCGAACCCCTTGACCTCGGCGAGGCGAGCCGGGACGCCGTGCTCAAGCGCGTCAAGCAGGCGGCGCCCGTGGCAGCGGGTGTCGTGGCTTTGGTCGTCGTGATCTGGCTGGTCCGACGCAGGTAACAGCGGCGGAAGCTACGGAGAGGACGCGGGCGTCGTCGCGGGAGAGTGTCTCTAGCTCTTCTAGACGATCCCGTGCCGAGTTCCGGAGCTCTGGTTCGGAGGCGCGCCTTCAGAGGCCCTCCCGTCCTGGGAGGCGCCGTCCGGTATGAGGGTGTCCCGGATGTCGTCGTCGAGATCCCCCTTCGGGTTCTTCCGGGTGAGCAGGGCTCCGACGAAGGGCAGCATCTGCACCTTGAACACCTCGTAGATCCGGTGGAGCTCCGTGATAGGCTCGGGATGTTCGTCTACGCGGAGGTCCACGTAGGGGTAGTGCTGGTCCTTTGCCGTGCGTATCGCGGCGCTCTGCTTTCCCCGCCAGTCCCCGCCGGCCTCTTAAGCACACACTAGGCGCTCTGGGAGGGGACGCTTCGAAGGTCGTCGCCATCGCCTTGAGAACCTCCTCACCCGCGACCAGGTTCCCGTCATCGCGTAGCCTTCACCCGTGATGTGCCCTCGTCCCTAGCCCTCCAGTACCAAGGTGTCTTTGAAGCCTCCTCCTGCCGAAGAGTTGACGATGCGGGTCCCGGGGTTCGCGACCCTCGTCAAGCCCCCGGGCATTACGTAGCCCGCCGCCGGGAGCACGAACGCCCGCAGGTCCACGTACGCCTCGGCGGGCCCGCCGCCGTCGGTCCCGTTGACCAAGTGGGTGGAGAAGTCCACAGTTTCCTGGACCACGAAGCCGGCAGGGTTCTTCTTTATGCTCTGTCGGGCGTTCTCCAAGGTCTCCTGGTCCGCCTCGGGGCCTATCACGAGGCCTTGCCCCCCGTAGCCCTCCCGGGGCTTGAGGACCAACTCGTCGAGCCGGTCGAGCACCTCTTCTCTGTCTTCGGGTTCCGAGGCAGAGAGCGTGGGGACGTTCTCGAGGATCGGCTCTTCTTCGAGGTAGCGCTCTATCATGGTAGGCACATAGGGGAAGACGGCCTTGTCGTCGGCGACGCCCACGCCGACAGCGTTAACGAAGTTGGCTCTGCCTTCGAGGTAGACCTCTTCGAGCTCGGGGAGGGCGCTCTCCACGTAGTCCTCGTCGAAGCGGCGGTAAATCACGTCAATCCTCCGCCCGTCGGAGCTGTCCCGGACTTCGCCGCCCTCCACGTAACAGTCGGAGAGCGTCAGGAGCTGGAGGCCGCACGCCTCCGCCGCGCGGCTGTGCTCGAAGTACGCTGGGTCGTCCTCACCGCGGGTCATGACCACTATGCGGGGCTCCTCGATGCCGGAGGGCGCGGCGACTTCGAGGGTCTGGCGGAGCACGGAGTAGTACTCGAAGATCCCACACACCCGGTAGGGATCGTACAAGTCACTTAAGGCCTCCAACCCGGCACGCCGGATGGCCTCCGCGTAGGCGACGCCGCTCGGCACCCGCACGTTGTCCTCGAGAACCACATACTCGCCGGATTCGAGGTGTACAACGTCTGGGCCGTAGACGCGGATGGGAAACGGGAGGGCGCAATCGGGCAGCGTATGAGGCCGGTAGAAGACGTTGCTCTCTATTATCTTCCGCGGGACCACGTCCTGCTCGCCGTTGTAGAGCTCGACGAGCCAGGTGTTGATGGCCCGTCCTCGTTGTAAGAGTCCGGCCGAGAGTGTCTCCCAGTGATCTTTGGGGATGATCCTGGGCATCCAGTCCGCCGGCAGGATGCGCTCCTTGCCCGCGGGGTCGCCGGGCAGGGGGAAGGTTGCGCCGAGCTCGCGCAGCTTCTCGTCGGCCTGGGCGCTTCTTTCGGCGAACTCCTCCGTTCCGATACGCCCCCGAGCGTCCAACAAGGGTCGGTAGGACTCGCGGCTGGCGCCCCCCTGCTCGAAGACCTCGTTGAAATGTTCCGGCTTAATCTTTATCGACTCCCGTTTTTGCTACTTCTGTTGCGGATTCGCGTCGTTCGCGGAACGCTGCTACCTGTATCTCTAACTTATTACAGGCCTCGCGCACGAGCTCCAAGCCCCTCTCTTCCGAGATCCACGAGACCGGGGAGGTGAAATCGCGCAGTATTTCGGCCTCCATAGTCTTGTAATGGCCGGCTGTTTTCAGGGCCTCGAAGCCATTCTCCCCGCTGGCTCTCGAAAACTGAAACACAGAGTCCAGGTAGGAGACGATCTCCTTGCTCTCGATCCCTTCGGTCACGGCGGCGCGGAAGAGGCCTCCATTTAGGTAGCCGAAGTCCGGCACGAAGAGCGTGTCCCCGGCGGCCTCGAAGACAAGGAGGTCCTCTTGGGGGAGGACCGTAAGTTGCTCCTGGCGGATCCGGTCGGCGGCGGCGCATACGAGCGCGCCGATAGCCAGTATGGTCTCGGGGTAGTTGCTGTCTATGCCCCTGAGCTCCACCGTGCCCATAGGGTTGAGGCGCACGGGGTTCCAGGACGACTTGAGCAGGCCGCCCCCCGCCTCGAAGAAGAGCCGGCGTTCCACCCCGGCCTGGTCCATCGCCCCGAGCCAGGCGTGATAGCGGGCGAACTGCTGCTCAACCAGCTCCTCGACGCTAAAGGCGTAGGGCTGTAGCCCCCCGACCTGTTGGAGCTGGGCGTAGAGGCCGTGGGGGGCGAGGTCGGGGTCACCCCGGTAAAAGACCGTGCGCGCCGCGATCCCATAGACCATCCCCTCGTAGAAGGGACTCGAGCGGGTGAGCGCTATGATCGCCGCGTCGAAGGCTGTCGCCAGGTTGTATAGGTTCAGCAGCTCCTCCCGTGCGGCTTTCTGAGCATCGTAGGACACCGCGACCCGGGGATCCACCGTCCCCTCCTGGAGCTCGAGGTGCAGGTGCACCCCGGTGCAGCGGCCGGCATGGGCAAACCTCTCCCGCCCGACGGTCCGGGCCTGGATCTGGTAGTGGATCTCGTCCCGGATCTCGGGCTCCACACCGAGAGGGTAGGTCGCCAGCGGGTAGAGCCTCAAGCCCAGCTCTCGTCCTGCGTCCAGGGCCAATTCGAGGCTCTTCAGGTACTCGCGCGACAGCTCCTCGAGCGAGCGAGCTGGGGGCGTGTTTATCTCTATCATGCTCTTGGCGCACTCTGGGGCGAAGCTCCCGGGGTCCCGCCCCAACGCGCGCGCGACCTCTTGACACCGTGCCAGGAACTCGTCTGCCTGGTTCGAGAGGGCGCCGGACTCCTCGACCAGGAAGAACTCCTGCTCCAGTCCCACGCAACGCTCCTCAAGACTCGTTAGTGACATCAGGCTCCAACCTCAACAGTCGCTGACTGAATCTAACCTATTCGATAAGGGTATTGTAATTGGCCCGGTGAAAAAGGTCGGGGTGTCGCGATTGGCCCAGTGGAAAAAAAGAGCCCGTGGTCGCAGCGTCCCGTCTCTTGTAGCCCTGTGTACATGAAGCCCTCGTGCCGACGGGACGAACCTTGTATACGTCTACGAAGAATCTTCTTCGTGCGGGCCGTATAGTAGCGCGATCTTCCTTTCCCGTCCTCGGTAAAGGGCCTAGAGGCCGAGAGTTCTGGGGCCCTTCGCCGGGGCGCTCCTTTCGTGGAGAGGGAGGACGTGACGGAAACGATCTCGCTAGGAGGACGAGATGGATGCCGACGAGCGAACGGCACGGACCGGGAGCGAGTACCGTAACCTCGTGAGTGTGCTGAACGATGCCGCCCTCCGAGGGACCGACGCGCGCTAGGTACGCCCTCGACGCCGAGGTGACCGGCGACGAGCGGCTCGCCGACGTCTTCCGAAAGGTGCAAATGATGCACGCGGGGGCCGCCGGGCAGGCCGAAGGGAGGCTCGGCCTCAAGGACGCCGAGCCACGATTGACCGATGTCCGGGCGGGTGGGGTAACGGCCCAGAGGGACCCGGGCGACGTTTAGCCGGGCCAGGAGGAAGTAGCGTAACAGGCGAGGTTCCACGACGGCTAGGGCTACCCGGCCGCGCCCCTTTCTACCTGCGGGAGTCTTTGAGGATCTCGAAGATCTCGTCGATAAGCGCCTCGCGCTTTTGGGGCGGGAGGTCCCTGGGGTGGATGGTCTGCTTGTCGGACTGGAGGTTCCTGGTTTGGGCCTCCTCGGCCAGGTAACGGTCTATGAGGCGCACGACCGCGTCGATCTTCTCGCGAGGAAGACCGTCGCCGCCGCGGGTTAGCCTGCTCCACATGCTATTTGCCCTTCTCCTGGCTGCTCTTGTCGGGTCGGATTATACCCGGCGAAGACGGGCGTATGGTGAACCCCTACGCGTAGCGGCAGGCGCGGCGGGGGAAGGAACGCTCCCGGGAGGGGGTGAAGCTGTCGGGATTTTGCCAGGCGTAGGTGGTTACCCGGAGCTCTCTCTCGTCTATCTCGACGAGGTTGAAGCTCGAAGGACGTCCGGCGCGCAGCCGGTTGGAGATAGTCCCGGCGGTCGAGACGACAAGGCCGTAGGCGCTCTCTTCCTCGACGGCGTGGACGGCCTCCTGGTGGTCATGGCCGCAGAGGACGAGCTCGGCGCCCAAAGCGGCGAAGGCTCCTAGAGCCTGCTTCGTGTTGGCGAGGCCGTGGCGACCGGAGAGCTCGCCCCTTATAGGGTTGTGGTGGATCATGACTATCCGGACGGCGTCGGGGGAGGCCTTCGTGAGGGCCTCCTCGACCTTGCGAAGGTCGCGTTTGTTGACGTGACCTATCACGCCGAGGTCCCTGAAGCGGCGCGTCAAGGAGCCGCGCGAGATGCCGTGCGCGGTGTTGCACCCGGCGATCACCGCTCCCGGC
>JALZFJ010000039.1 GCA_030867425.1 Actinomycetota bacterium
ATGCGCCCCGTGCCCGACGGAGCAGCCGGGGAGCTCTACGTCGGCGGCGATTGCCTGGCGCGGGGTTACGTGAACCTTCCCGAAACCACGGCGCAGCGCTTTCTCAAAGACCCTTTCTCCCCCGTGGACGGAGCCCGAATGTATCGCACCGGCGACAGGGGGCGTCTGCTGTCCGACGGCAGCCTCGAGATCCTCGGGCGCGTCGACTTCATGGTGAAGGTACGCGGGTACAGCATCGAGCTGGGCGCGGTAGAGGCCGCGGTCGAGAAGCACCTCGCGGTCAGGAGCTGCGTCGTGGTTGCCGAGGGCGCCGAGGGCGAGGACAAACGCCTCGTCGCTTACCTGGTCCCCTCCGACCCTGCCGAGCGCGGGGACCGTTACGCCGGCTGGCAGATCGATTCCAAGACGGGACGCAGCCCGGATATCCGGCGTCGTTTGCAGGAGAGCCTACCGCACTACATGATCCCCGCGGTCTTCGTGGAGACGGAGACGCTGCCGCTGCAGGACACCACCGGCAAGGTCGACCGGCAACGGCTCCCTTCGTCGCCGGCCCGCGTCGACCCGACCGCCTTCGACCCCGCGAAGCACGCGCTGTTCCCGGACGCGCCCCGGCCCGAGAAAGAAGCCCTGCTCATGAGGATCTGGGAGCACGTGTTGGGATTGGAAGAAGGCGACGTTCGCCACGACGACGACTTCTTCGAAATCGGTGGGCACTCCCTCGCCGCGGCGCAGCTTTTGAGCCACGTCGAAGACGCCATCGGCGTGCGCTACGCGATGCGCGAGTTTCTCGAGAGGCCCACGATAGAAGGGCTGTGCGACGCGATCGAGGCGCAGCGGCGAAGCGAAGCCGATGGCCGGGAGCGCCTCCCGTCAAGGCCCGAGGTAGACCTGCGCGCCCAAGCCGTTCTGGAGCCCGATATCGTGCCGGAGGGCACCGCCGATTTCGGCGTGGGTACCCCGAAATGCGCTCGATGCATCTTCTTGACCGGCGGCACCGGCTTCCTGGGAGCGTTCCTCCTCGATTCGCTGCTCTCGCGGACGGGAGCCGTGATCTACTGCCTGGTGCGTTCTCGTAGAGGCGAAGACGACGATCCGTTGTCTCCCATCCGCTCCAACCTGCAAGGGTACGGCCTCTGGCGGCCCGAGCACGCGGAGCGCATCGTCCCGGTGGTCGGCGATCTGGGCGAACCCTTGCTGGGTATGCCGGAGGAGGCCTTCGCCGATTTGGCGCGAGGGGCGGACGTGGTGGTTCACGGCGGCGCCGTGGTTAACATGATCTACCCGTACAAAGCGCTCAAACCGGCCAATGTGCAGGGGACCCGCGAGGTCTTACGCCTGGCCTGCCTACACAAGACGAAACCCGTGCACCACGTCTCGACCAACGGGATCTTCCCGCCTGGCGAGGGCCGGTGCGAGGAGGACGTGGACCTCGATGCGCTGGCCGAAGCTCGGGGAGACGGCTACGGACAGTCCAAGTGGGTGGCCGAGAAGCTGGTGTGGCAGGCTGCGGAGCGCGGGTTGCCGGTTTGCGTGTACCGCCCAGGGAACATCTCCGGTCACAGCGAGAGCGGCGCCTCTAACCCCCGGGACTTCCTCGGCGCGCTCATCGTCGAATCCCTCCGCTTGCGCCGCGCGCCTCGGATCGAGGGGTGGCGCATGGAGCTGACGCCCGTGGATATCGTGGCCCGAGCGATCTGTTGCCTCGCCGACGAACCGGGTGCGTGGGGGCGGGTGTTTCACCTTACCGACCCCGATCCGGTGCCGGCGGACAAGGTCTTCGGGTGGCTCGAGGCCATGGGCTATGCCCTCGAGCGCCTCCCCTACCCCAACTGGCTGGAGGAGTCGCGCGCCGCGCAGCACAAGAGAGCGGACGACGTCACTGGCGGCGTTCTGCACACGGCGGAGCTCGAAACGCAAGAGATCTGGGACGGCAACACCTACGACGATAGCAATACCCGGCGAGCCTTGGGCGGGAGCGGTTTGTGGCGGCCCGCGATCGACGCGACGCTTTTAGGTAATTATGTGCGCTACTTCGTCAACCAGGGCTGGGTCGAAGCATCACCGGGGCTTCCCCGCGAGATCCGGGAGGGGGCTCAAGCATAGACCTCGGGCACTTGCGGGGCCGGGTCGCGGTGGTGACCGGGGCGTCCAGCGGCATCGGCGCGGCGGTGGCCCGCGCGCTCGTGCGTGAAGGCGCGCACGTGGCGCTCGCGGCGCGGCGCGAAGACGCGCTCCTCAAGGTGCAAACTGGGCTCGACCAACGGCGTGGCAAGACGAGGAGCTTGGTCGCACCTACCGACATCACGGACCGCCGGCAGGTCAGGTCCCTGATAGCGCGCACCGAAGAAGAGCTCGGACCGGTCGATATCCTCGCCAATTGCGCGGGGGTTATGTTCTATACGCTTATGAGGAACCTTCATGAGGATGACTGGGAGCAGACGGTCGATGTGCTTTGCAAGGGGATGCTCAACTGCGTCGGTGCGGTACTAAGGGGGATGCTCGATCGGGGACGGGGGCATATCGTTACCGTCTCGTCGGACGCCGGCCGCAAGGTCTTCCCCGGCTTGGCGGTCTACTCGGGTGGCAAGTTCTTCGTTGAGGCGGTGTCGCAGGGGTTGCGCTTGGAGACGGCCGGCACGGGGCTCAAGGTGACCACCATCCAACCGGGTAACGTCGCCACCGACCTAGGTGCGCTAAGCCACGACGCGGAGGCGCTAGAACTATATGGACGACCGAGCGGGGCGCGCATCCTGGACCCCGAGGACGTTGCTGCGTCGGTGGTTCACGCGCTCCGGCAACCGGACCACGTGGCCGTCAACGAGATCCTGGTTGAACCTCGTGACGAGCCTGTTTGATCTCACCATTCGGGGGTAGTAGTCTCGTGGCCAGCGACGAGCAGCAAAAACCCCATGGCTAGGAGCTCATCCTCGCTCAGCTTGTCGCCTGCCTCCTCGGCCTGGACCAGTGCCGTGATCAGGTCATCCTTGGGCTCGGAGCGCCGCTGCTTGAACTGCTTGCGGAGGTACCGTATGAACGCCCACACCGAAGGGATCAGCCGCAGGCCTTCAAGGCTTGCCTCGGCTCCTAGCGAGACCGAGACGATCTTGGTGGACTACCGATGGAACTTGCGCCGGTCTTCTGGGGGAACTCCCAGCAGCTCGGCAATGACCGTGGCGGGCACAGGCAGCGCGTAGTCGCTGATTAATTCCATGCTGCCCTTGCGCTGCACCGCGTCCAGCAGGCCGTCGCACAGCATCTGGATGCGCCCACGCACCAGCGCGCGCAGCCGTGTGTGGTCCGGCTCATCCACGTCAAGCATGTTGCGGGTGAGCGGCTTGAACACGTCGGGAACCCACGGCGTCTTCGCATTCTCCTCTGAGGACAGAGCGTTGAGCCGGTCTTTCACGAACCGCTCATCCTTTAGGATGCCGAGCACATCCTCGTACCGCGTCACCAACCACGCCACCTGCTTGTGGGGCAGCGTCGTTCGGTACACGGGAAAAAGCGGGCGAGAAGACCGACCCCAACCTTCTGCGAGGACTTCTAGACTGACGGCAGTTGACACCAATTTGACACCAACCCAGGTGAACACCAGCGAACATCCGCCACCGACGAGCGGCCACCCGAGGATACATGCTACCCTGTAC
>JALZFJ010000042.1 GCA_030867425.1 Actinomycetota bacterium
CTTCGACGAGGGTCCTCTTGACAGCGGCTGTGGCGATCTTGGGCCTCATCCCGATAGCGCTGGTCACCGGTATCTTCCCGGGAGGACAGCCGCCGGAGCTGGACGTAGCGCAGTCCCCCCAGAGCACCGAAACTAACCCCTCGTGCCCCTCAGCGGATCAGGCAACCTACGGGGCCTACCACTCAAGTCGCCTGGTGCTACACAACCCGTGCCAGCACCTGGTCGGCACCGTCTATGACGTCGAGGGAGGGGAGTCAGACGGAGACCTGGATATCTACGTGAACTTGGACCCCGATTACGTAAGCCTCTCGGGTGCGCCGCAAAATTTAGCCAACGTGAGGCGCTTCGGCTACGGGGGTAACTTCGAGATGGAGCTTATGCCCCGCGACGCCCCTCACATCCCCGCCCCTAAGGCAGGCGATAGGGTAGACGTATATGGAGCCTACGTCTTCGACACAGAGCACGGCTACTACGAGATACACCCCATCTTCTCCATAACCACGTCCTCAGACGGTGGACAAACCTGGGGAGAGACCTACACCAGCGGGCCGCAGTACGGCGGCCCTCCAAGAACGGCCTCTAACGCGCAGGCCTTCACTCAGTGCCGCGACGAGAACGGGAACCACTGCCAGGGCTACTACGACCCTAACAAGCCATAAAAGTGGCTAGTGCTAGCCGCAATAGATGAACTACTCGTCGGTGAGAGCGATATCTGAGGGAGCGCCTGGAGACTTCCGGGAAGGACCATTGGCGAAAACCCGCATAGCACCAGTCCTCTTTTCGTGAGGAACCTAATCGTCGCGATCGGCGCGACCCGCCAGTTGCGGGGGCAGCTCGGCTCCGGGCGCATCCCCCAGTGGCCTCCGCGCTTATCCTCCCAAAACGTTCCTATGATACAGGGCGGCCTCCCTCGGGAGGTCCAGGATAGTGGACGTTAGGACCGGTGCAATCAGCGATAACTCTAGCGGTAATTACCGATAACACTCGCCTCTTCTACGTTCCAGCGCGTTGGCTCAGCGAGGAGTGCCTGCGCCGGTTCCTCAGGCGTTTCGACCGGTTCATAAGAACGCCGGTACCCTTTATGCTAGCCTCTGTGTGGAGGATCTAGCTAAAGGCCGAGTGAAGTAAGGGATTATTAAATCGCTGTTGTGTGATACAGGAGATCGGCAGATCATGCGAGCATTGAAGGCCTTTCTCTACCTGATGTGAGAGTAATGAGAGTACTTAGACGCCGCTGGTTGCAAATCTTCTTTGGCGGGCTCGTCCTCCTCTACCTCCTCGAGAGAACGCTTCTGGCCACCCAGAGCCTCAACTTTGTCCCCTCGGTGCTCCTGCTCGGAGCCTTCCTGGTGCCGGTCACCTTCACGATCTACCTCTACGAGCGGTTGCCGGAGTGGGAGGTGCCGCTGCCTCCTTTGGCAGTTTGCTTTGTTTGGGGCGGGGCGCTAGGCGCGGTCGTGGCGGGGAGCCTGGAGTACGACTTGCTGCGCAGCCTGGGGGTGCTCGCCCTGCTCGGCGTCGGCCTGATCGAAGAGGGCGCCAAGCTGATCTTCCCCTTGACCTTCTACTTCCTCGGCCGCTACCGCTCCGAGGGAGCGGGCATACTCTTTGGCGTTTCGACGGCCATGGGTTTCGCTGCCTTAGAGACCATGGGCTACGGGTTTATCACCCTGCTCCAGTCACGGGGGAACCTGGCCCTGCTCGACGAGGTGCTGCTCGCCCGGGGGCTGACGTCGCCAGCGGGGCACGCGGCGTGGACTGGCTTGGTGTGTGCCGTGCTCTGGAGAGAGAGGCTCAGGGCGGGACGAGCGGTGCTAAACAGTAAGGTCGTAGGGGCCTTCGCTACCGCCGTCGTGCTACATGCAGTGTGGGACACCTTCGCGAGCGTGAGAAGCTCCACGTTCGTGGGGTTCTTGAGCCTGGAGCTTCTGAGTCTCCTGATCGCGGTGGTGAGCCTAACGCTGCTCATCAGACGGGTTAGAGAAGCGAGCAGGGTACCGCAGCTGGGTGGTGATGTTGCACAGAGTGCATGAAGACGACTCCAACGAGCTAAAGGTCACCCAGCTCCCTTAGCGCAGACCGTTCTGGAAAGGTTAGAATCGTCTACACCTTGCAGATCGTGGACCAAATCCCTTCTCTGATCGAGCAGTACGGGTACCTATTCGTCTTTTTTGGTGTGCTATTAGAGAGCGCAGGAGTGCCGATCCCTGGCGAGACTGTCCTTATAGTCTCCGGTGCGCTGGTCCACCAGGGGCACCTAGAGCTGGGAGACGTCATGGTGTTCGGCATCCTCGGGGCCGTGGCAGGGGATCAGATCGGCTACTGGGTAGGCCGCGAAGGGGGGCGCCCCTTCGTCCTGCGCTG
>JALZFJ010000055.1 GCA_030867425.1 Actinomycetota bacterium
CGGGATCGACCAGGGTCCCCACCACCAACCCGACGACCGCGCTCAGGAACGCGGCCAGCAAGCCCACCGCGACGAGCGCGGGGACGTTGGGGTGGAGGTGGATGGCCGTCGCCGGCACCACGGCCGCGATGGGGAAGACCACCGCTCCGGCGGCGAGTGCCTGGAGCGCGCCGGCCACCACCTTCTCCACGGCGACCGCCCACACCGGCAGCGGCGCCATCACCCGGTCCTCGATCTCCCTGGTGTAACCGAACTCGATGGCGAACCGGATGGTCACGGCCTGCAGACCCTGCATGAACATCGAAAGACCCACCACGCCGGCCATGAGCAACGTGGAGAACTCGCCGGCCCGATCCGCCCCGCCGACGGCCAGACCAACCTTGGGCAGCACGTAAGTGAACACGAACACGAGCAGCAGGGGCTGCATCAGCGAGCCGACCAGAAACGCCACCCAGTCCCGGCGAAAAACGCGCAGGTCGCGCAGCAGCAGCGCCCGAAACGCAGCGAACGCGGTGGGCTGAGCCGGCGGGTCCCACACGGCACCGCTCTCGCGCGGCACGGCATCGGTCGTCATTCCCTGAGCTCCTTTCCGGTGAGGTTGATGAACACGGTCTCTAGGGTCGGCCCGGCCACCGAGAAGTCTGTGATGGCGACGCGCCGCTCCCTCGCCGTGGTGATGACCGCGGCGAGAACCCCCTCGGTGTCTCCTCGCAGAGACAGGTGCACTGTGTTGTCCGAGAGCCGGGCCGCGCCCGCTGCCTCTCGCCCGAGTCGGGCGGTGAGATCGGCAGCGAACTTCTCGGCGGCTCCGCTTACGCCGACTCGCACCTCGGCGTCGCCCCCGAGCGAGCGCTTGAGCGTCAGGGGAGCGTCGAGCGCCAGTATCCGGCCGTGGTCCATGATGGCGACCCGATCGCACAGCCGCTCGGCTTCCTCCATGAAGTGGGTGGTGAGCAGCACGGTGTGCCCCTCCTCGCGCAACTCGGCGATGAGATCCCATAGCGCCAGCCGGCTCTGGGGATCGAGGCCCGCCGTCGGCTCGTCGAGGAACAGGATCGCTGGCTGGTGGAGCACAGCTCTCGCCACCATCAGGCGCCGGGCCATGCCGCCGGAGAGGGCGGAGACATCCGCATCGGCGCGGTCGTCGAGCCGGAACCGTTCAAGCATGCGACCGGTGGCGGCACGAGCCTGGGGGGGGCTCATGCCGAAGTACCGGCCGTGGTAGTAGAGGTTCTCCCGCACTGACAGCTTCCGATCCAGGGTGTTTACCTGCGACACCACGCCAAGTACGCGTTTGACCCGGGCCGGTTCGGCGACCACGTCGATGCCGTCGACCAGCGCCGAGCCGCGCGTGGGGAGGATGCGAGTGGTGAGCATGCTGACGGTCGTGGTCTTCCCGGCGCCGTTCGGACCGAGCAGGCCAAACACCTCGCCACGGCGAACGGAGAGGTCGAGGCCGTCGACAGCGGTAATCCCGCCCCGATACGACTTGGCCAGATCCTGGGTCCAGATCAGCTGGTGGCCCTCCTCCGGTCCTCCGTGGTCCTGTTGATCTTCCAGTGCGCCACCCTTGGTTTCCGTCCTAGTGTCCACCTGGCGATGCCTCCTTCTTCCTCGCCGACCTACCGCTCACCCGAGCTCCTCGATCCACTGCGGCTCCAGCCCAAGCCCTCGTCCGCTACGTCGCCGACCAAGTCTTCGGCGGTTACCAAGAAAGCGCTCATGCTGCGGGATCGACGAGCTCCCGACGCACCGTGTTGATGTCCGAGACGACCAGGTGCAAGCCTTTGACAGAGCCCGGCAGCGTGTCGACGATCCCGGTCCCTACTGCGATTGAGCAGGCCGACCCGGGGGTGTCAAGTTGCTCGACGCGCATCTCATCGCTGACCCTGTGGTCATTGGTGGCGTTGACGTCAAGGTCCTCATTGAACCCGACTTTCTCAGTGTAGAAGGCCTTCGCGCGGTCCACGTCTGAGACGGAGATCGGCACCAACTCGAGCTTCCAATCCATCGTGCGCTTTCCTTTCGTGTAGATAAGGGCGACCAATCAGATCTCTCCGAGGCGATGGGGGAAGACGCACCTTACCTGCCTACCATGTTGGATAGTGATAGGTTCAACCAAGGACAAATGGCTTAGGCAGTGCCATAACGAACCTACTTCACCCGGGTCCCGCTAATATCGTATGGGACGTTTCCAGGGCCTTCCATACCTGATATCGGCCGCCAGCCACCTGAGAAGGTATTGCCGTCCTCGCTGAATCTACCCTCAAACTTCGCCACTTCCATCGAGATTCTTAGGACATCGTCCTGAAGATCCCATTGGTATGGAAGCGCGAACGGCGCCACATTGGAGTAGACTAATGAAGAGAAGGCCTCAGTTTCTGGGTCATAACCGATGAGCTCCAGGCTCTGTAACTCAACGCCCGCAAAGTTCATCTCGAAACGCTGTTGGAGGAAAAAGCCGCCCGGCAGCCACTCAAACGTAGTCCGGCCAGAGATGTTGTCCTCATCAGAGTCGAGCGTACGACCTTTCATAGTCCATGACCCAACTAATTTGTCCAGGCGCTTGAGCGCGGGATCTGGTGTGGGCATTTGGATTGGTTGTGCGTTATCGTTCTGTACCATATTGGCCTCCTGATTATTGATTACTGTGGTTTGTGTTGAATTATCGTTGCTCATTTACGCCCTCCTTTCGAACTACTTATTGTTGTGATTGGTTAATTTCGTGAAGGTAGCCTAGCCCGCATAACTTATTGCGTATAACCTCCTTTTGGGGTGAGGAAGATCCTGGCCCCCTCCCAGGCGAAGGTCTGGGCAATGCCGCCGATATCCTCGCCTCATAGACCACGGCGTTCTTGTCCCAAAGTAGAAGCTCCATCTATCCCTCGGTTTCTATGCCTGCTGGCCGGTAGGTGAGGACTACGACCCCGGAACCGAAGACCTTCCAGTCCGCCAGCTTCAGAGCGGTCGTGTCGAGCCCATCCCCGAAGAGCCGCTTGCCTTTACCCACGATCACGGGGAAGACCATGAGCCGGTACTCGTCGATGAGGTCATATCGCATCAGCCCGTTTACAAGATCGGCGCTGCCGAAGATCAGGACGTCCCTGCCGGACTGACGCTTGAGCTTGAGGACTTCCTCGGCGACGTTCCCCTTGATGATGGTCGAGTTGTTCCACTGCAGGGGCTCTTGCAGGGTCGTAGAGACGACGTACTTGGGGTAGCCGTTCATCATGTCGGCGTATTCTCCGAGTTTTGCCCGGCGGGGACCTTCGTAGTGCTCCATCATATTGGGCCAGGCCGTCGCGAAGCCTTCGTAGGTCGTCCGGCCTAGCAGAAGGGCGTCGCTCGCGGCCAGCTCGTCGAACTTGAACCGCTCCTGCTCCTCGCTCGCGTACTGGAAGGTCCAACTTGGATCTTCCATCACGCCGTCCAGCGACACGAACTCCGATGCGATCACCTTTC
>JALZFJ010000087.1 GCA_030867425.1 Actinomycetota bacterium
GAAGATCATGTGCCCTCCGGGCCTGGTGACCCTGATCAACTCATCAAAGGACTCAGGCGGGGCGTGGCCCGCAGTGAAGACCCCCGTCGCCACGACGGCTGAGAAGGCATCTGTGGGCAAGTCCAGCCGCTTGCCCAGCTCCATCTGGTGCAAGTCCTTGTAGGCACCCTTCTTGCGGGCGAGTTCCAGCAGGCCGGCGGAGATATCTATACCAACTAGATCACGGTAGCCGAGCGGGGCTAGGACATCGCCCATTATACCGGCGCCCGTCCCGGCGTCGAGCACCACTGCTCCGCCTTCAGGCTCTACGTAGCGACAAAAAACCCCGGCTGCAACTGCAGGGGTAGAGTACCCATAGCTCAGTATCCTTCGCTCGTAATCCTCGGCCCAGCTGTCGTAGAGTTCCGCGAGCTCCTGAGTGTTTTCGGCTTTGGTCGCTGCGTCCGTATCGTACGTGCGCTGCGGATGCTCGGACCTGTCGGTATCGCTCACCCCATGCCTCCCTTGTACTCGTGGATCTGCCTGAGCGCGTAGCCGACGAGGCTCAAGCATTCTTTTATGCACCTTACACTAAGGTGCCAGCTCCCGCAACGACTTCAGATGCGAGGTGGGGGTGGTGCGGTTGGCGGAGCTGGCAACACTCGCCGTAGGCCTTGCCGGACGCGCCCGACGAGCTGACCAAGGCGCTGCTCAAGATCGCACGTTCGAGCAATACTCTAAAGGTGCCCTATGGTCTAGCTTAATCGCGGTTAGCAATCGCTGCTACTTGCCGATAAGAGTCGCTGCTTTTACACTGGTATGCCTGTGCGCCGCAGCGCCTGCGGTTGAAGACCTGCAAAGTGGTAGGTAGGAGGGGAAGAAGTAGCAGCAGCACCTGTAAAGCCGCTCTAACGGCGCAGCAGCAGAGAAGACATGCTGCGCTACAAAATCCGAAGGGAAGGGGTTTTAGCTGTGCCCAGCAACGATCCGCAAGTGGCTACCCAGGATACTGCGGACGAAGAAGTAGGAATACGCCGCGTCAACGAGTTTTTCGTGAACCTCGTCAAGCGGTACCTGCCGGATCCGTACCTTTTGGCTATCATCCTGACAATGATCACGTTCGTGATGGCCTTGATCTTGACCGACAGGCCGTTTACGAGCTTGTTGGGGGACTGGTACGGTGGGATCTTTGATCTCTTTGTTTTCATTCTTCAGGCGCTGCTCGTGGCCGTGACGGGTTTTGCGCTCGCCCAAGCTCCGGTGGTCAGTAGTCTTCTGGATCGCGTCGCGAGGATCCCCAAGACGCAGGCGCAGGCGGGCGTAACCGTGATGCTAGCTACGGCGGTGGCCTCGTTGCTCAGCTGGGGCTTGGGCCTCGTCACCGCCGCCATCATGTCTCGCCAGATCGCGAAACAGATGCCAGTCAACTACGGTTATTTGGTAGCCGCAGCTTATGGAGGCTTTATGGTTTGGGCCAGCGGCGTTTCTTCTACGATAGCGCTTGCCATCGCGACGCCTGGCAGTTCGATGAACGTGATTGAGCAAGAGACGGGCGTCGTCACGCCCCTGACGGAGAGTATCTTACCGTGGTGGAATGTCCTACCAGTCATCCTCCTCCTGATCGCGCTGTCGCTTTACTATTATAAGGTGGCGCCCAGGGGTGGCATGCTCTCGGAGGAAGACCAACGCAAACTCGCGGAAGAGGACGAGGTGGCCGAAGAGGACGATGAAGAGTCGGACGAAACCCCGGCACGCCGGATGGAAAATTCGCCCGTCTTTACCCTGGTGCTCGTAGCGCTTATGGTCGGCTACTTCGCTGTAAGGTTGTCGAGCGGCGATTTCAATTTAGGCCTGAACGAGCTGATCGCGATCTTCTTCTTGCTGGGTTGGTTGGCGCACAGGCGTCCCACTCGTTACATACGTACCTTCCAAAACAGCATTCGCGCTGGCGGGCCTATCGCCCTGCAGTTTCCCCTCTACGGAGGCTTGATGGGTGTGATGGTCGGCAGCGGTCTCAGCGAAGTCATCGGGGGGTGGTTCGTGGCTTTCTCGTCTGCAGCCACTCTACCCTTCTGGTCCTTCATCTCTTCGATAATCATTAGCCTGTTTATCCCCTCGGGCGGCGGACACTGGGTAGTGCAGGGGCCCTTCATGGCGCCAGCCGCTTCCGAACTTGGTGCGGACCAAAGCATGACGGCGATGGGCGTAGCGTACGGCGAGCAGGTCGCCAACATGCTGCAGCCCTTCTGGGCTCTTCCTATCCTCGCCATCGTCGGCTTGGGGATCCGGCAGGTCATGGGATACGAGGTGCTGGCGTTCGTTATCGGTACGCTCATATTCGGGGCCACTTTGTTGCTGGCCGGCTTTATCTACTACTAGCAGCAGGTGTGGCTTCGTCAGTTCAAAGAGGCAAACGCGGAACGGAGGGCATACATGATAGAAGAAACCCAAGAATGGCTCGATAAGGACCAGCGCTACGTCTGGCACGGCATGGCCGGTTATAACCCCGACGCCTCGACGATGGTGGTTGCGGAGGCCGACGGGGCCTGGATAACGGACATCGACGGCAACCGCCA
>JALZFJ010000096.1 GCA_030867425.1 Actinomycetota bacterium
CGTGACATTCTCCGTACGGGGGATCCCGTGTCCGGCCAACATACCATAGCTTTTCCGGCGCCGTGCGCTTGGCGACGACCCGGGCACACCGACAGGCCTGGGGTCCGTTGGCTTACGCATTCGTGACTAGCCGCCCCGTCTCGAACCCGCGGATGCGCGCGGCGAGCTTCGCGGGTTGGTCCTCGGTGATCAGCAAGTAAGAACCAGGGACCTCGACCATGATCGCGGTAAGCCGCCGCACTCCTGCCCCTACCATGTCACGCGCAGGTGCGGGTGGTGCGTCTTTGCACCAGAAAGTCTGGGAAAGCGCCCAGGGCCCTTCCGAGTGTGGCGATAATGGTCGCCGATAGACGAAAGGAGCACGCAAGATGGAACCGGAAATCACGCAAAGCGACGTCATTGTGGTCGGTGGCGGCATGGCAGGACTGACCGCCGCCTGCTACCTCGCTCGATCAAGAGTGGATGCGACCCTCTTCGAGAAGGCGCCGATCCTGGGGGGGCGCGCGGCGACCCGAGAGTCCGACGGTTTCTTGTTCAACCGCGGCATACACGCCCTGTACACTGGCGGCGTGACCTCCCGGGCTTTGGAAGAGCTAGACATCACCTATGGTCACGGCACTCCGAAGGAAACCTTCGTACTGCAGGGAGGCGAGTTGCGCTCCTTCCCGGCCAGCCTCCCCCAGTTCTTGCGCACCGACCTGCTGAGCGTGGGCGACAAGCTGGCGCTCGTCCGCTTCTTCGCCACGCTGGCGAGGACCAAACCGCGCGACTTGGCCGGGACGAGCGTGCAGGAGTGGCTGGATCGTAATGTCCGGCGCCCGCGTCTGCACAGGATGATGGTGGCGCTCGCGTACCCCTTGGTCTACACCTCCGCGCTGGATCTCGTAAGCGCGGAGGTCTTCGTCGACAAATTCCAGCGCGCGCTCAAGCACCCCGTGCACTACATAGACGGCGGGTGGCAAGTCCTCGTGGACGGGCTGCGCACCGCGGCTGAGCGGGCGGGGGTGCGTATCAATAGTGACGCCCACGTCGAGGCCGTCGAGGTCGATGGCGCCCGGGCGCGGGGCGTGCACCTGCGCGACGGTAGGCTAATGCAAGCCTCAGCCGTCGTCGTAGCAACCGGGCCGCGAGACGCCGCCAGGCTGGTCGACGGGGGAGACGACCAGCCCCTGCGCCGGATCGTGAATGGCCTGGTACCGACGCGGGTCGCCTGCCTGGACGTCGCGCTCGAGCGCCTGCCCATCCCCGACCGCCCGGTGGTCCAGGACCTCGACGGCCCTCGGTTCATGACCACCCAATCCCTCTACTCGCGCGTCGCCCCCGAAGGCGGAGCGTTGATCTACACCTTCAAGCAACTCGATCCCAGGCACCCCGGGAACCCACGCGAGGACGAGCAGGACCTCGAGGAGCTGCTCGACGCGGCGCAGCCGGGCTGGCGCGACATGCTGATCAAGCGCCAGTACCTGCCGCGCATAGAGGCCGTCGGCGCGCTGCCCACAGCGAGCGGCGGCGGCTTCGCGGGGCGTCCGGGCGTCGAAGTGTCGGGCTTGGTCAACCTCTACCTGGCCGGCGACTGGGTGGGCCCAGAGGGCTTCTTGGTCGATGCGAGTGTGGCCAGCGCGAAAAGGGCGGCGCAACTGGTACGCTTGCAGGCGATGGCTCGCACCGTCCTGGCGCACTGACATTCCACCCGTGCGGCTTCTCGGGCGCCACGCGTGCTGGCAGCAGAACGACAAGACCGGTCCGTTCCCCGTAGCTCACGGCCCATGGCCGGGGCCGCTTCCTGGAGCGCAGTCATGGCCAGCTTAGCCTCGTGGTTGGCACAGACCCGCGAGAAGGTAGCAGGGTACGCAGCAGCCCGACCAGTCCCACTCCGAAAGTTCCCTTTCACGCTAACCGCCGAGCGCCTGAGACCTCAGTAGCGAGGGGCAACTGATGCCGGTATCCGCTCAAGGTCGGCCAGAGCGTCCTCTGGCAAGTCGAGTTCAGCTGCCGCAGCGTTCTCCTCCAAGCGGCGCATCTTCTTCGTGCCGGGGATGGGGACCACGTGTTCGCCTTGCGCTAGGGTCCAGGCTATGGCGACCTGCGCTGGCGTAGCGTCGAGCCGCTCGGCGACGGCGTTTACCGCCTCCACGATACGGCGGTTTCCATCCATCGCCTCTCTGCTAAAGCGTGGGTTGCGGGCGCGCAAGTCGTTCTCGTCGAATCCCTTACGCGAAGAGAGTGCCCCGGTGAGGTAGCCGCGGCCAAGGGGAGCATAGGGAACGAAGGCGGCGCCGTTCTCGGCGCACCAGCTCACGACGCCCTCCTCGATCCAGTCGCGAGTCCACAGTGACATCTCCGATTGCACAGCCGAGACCGGATGGAGCGCATGGGCCTTCTCGATCTGCTCTAGCGTCGCCTCTGAGATCCCTAGGCGCACAGCCTTGCCTGCCTTGGCAACTTCCTTCATCGTCCCCCAAGACTCCTCGACGGGCACCTCGGGGTCCACCCGGTGTAGGTAGTACAGGTCGACGTGGTCGGTCCCGAGCCTGCTCAAGGATCCATCTATCGCTGCCCGAATGTGTTCTGGACGGCCATCGCGCCGAATCCCCCCATCCTCGCGCACGAGTCCCGTCTTGGTCGCAAGCACTACCCGCTCACGCATAGCCCTTGCGGCGAGGGCGCGCCCAACCAGCTCTTCGTTCTCGTATGGGCCGTAAACCTCAGCGGTGTCTATCAGGACGACCCCAAGCTCGATTGCACGGTGGATGACGCGGACCGATTCCTCGTCGTCGCGCTCGTTTGTGTCGTAGGCTGTTGTCATGCCCATGCATCCCAAGCCAACGGCGCCGACCTTAGGGCCGTTGGTGCCAAGTCTGCGCTGCCTCACGTGCCTCACTCCTTCCTAACAGGGTGATCACCTAGCTCTTTTCTGTATCTCTTACAGAGAGCTATATCGCGCCGCGGCTCTTCACGCAACACCTCGGCTCGCTTCAGGTCCTTACGCATCTGCTGGATGTCCAGAGCCCGTTGAAGTTGAAGTCTCCTCTGCCGCCCCACACAACAGCAATTTCGAGCCTGGGAACCTGCTCACCCAGCGTAGCTTGGAAGTGCCAGCCGGGGGACAGGGGGAGACAAAACCGCGTTTTTACCAGAAATGTGGTGTCCTCGAACAGATAGGGAGGGACACCTAGTTGCGGTCAGGTTGCGGTCGATACGTTTGGCCTGCAGTCAACACTATCGGCTGATAGACCATAGCGTCTCCTTGAAGCTCTTACGCTCAACTGTTCATGGAGTAGCCCCCGCCTCCGTTACCGATCGCCATCTCCTCGCTAAGCCTGGTCGGCGCTATCTCGAAGCAGCAGCGAGGCCTCTCGCCGCGATCGCAGTGCTCGTAGACCGGCACGCCTGACAACTCGGTGAGTAGGGTCTCCGCCATAGCGACACACCTCCGGATGGTCTGTCGCTATGGCAGCGAGCGGGCAGCTGTAGCCAGGAATAACGAAGGAGCAATTGCGCTCCTCAAGTTCTGTGAGCCGCCCAGCTCGTTACGGACGCAAGCGGTTGTCTGCTGATCTCGTGTAGGGACGGTTGCACACGCCTTCTGTAGATCGACAGGTAATCGACGCAGCATCCTACGACCCGGGATCACGCGCCTCCGGATCACGCGCTAGCACCGACCGCCCACCGTCGACGGGTACGGTTGCGCCGTTGATGAAGCTCGCATCGTCCGAGAGGAGGTAGGCAACGGCAGCTGCCACCTCCTCGGGGCGCCCCACCCGGCCGATCGGATGCAGCAGGCGCATCTCTTCCTCGATCCGCTCGGCCTCCGCAGGCTCTTGCTGTCTGAGTAACGCCTCGTAGCGCTCGGTGGTGATCGACCCCAGCGCAACGGCGTTGACCCGGATGCCG
>JALZFJ010000097.1 GCA_030867425.1 Actinomycetota bacterium
CGCCAGATCCTGGACCTGGAGCACTGGGGCGCTTTCCAAAGATCCTTCGAGGACCTCGCAGAGCTTTTGCGGTCTGTCGGCGCAGGAGAACGCTCGACCGGACCCCCTCCTGCCTCGGTGGTCGTGCTCTCCGGCGATGTGCACCACGGCTACCTCGCCGAGGTTGGCTTCAATGACGGACACGGCGTAGAGAGCTCCGTCTACCAATCGGTTTGCTCGCCCCTGCGCAACCCTTTGGGGCTCCCCGAACGCCTCGCCATACGGGCGAGCTGGACGAAGCGAGGCGGGCTCATCAGCAAGACCCTGTCCCGTCTGGCTGGCGTCGAAGAACCGCCCGTACGCTGGCACTTGATGCACGAGGAGCCCTGGTTCGAGAACCACGTCTCCACCCTGGTGCTCCGCGGCCGGGAAGCCCTGCTGAAGGTCGAGAAGACCACACCCGAAGACACCGGGGAGCCGCGCCTGCACGAGATCCTCGAACGCCGCCTCGCTTGAGATGCCGTTACACGTAAGAGCTTCCTACCCGGAGGCGGTGGGCGCCATCGTTATGGGCTCCGCCGACCGGTTCGCGTTCGCATCAGCGACGCCGACCGCGAGCGACGGAAGCTTCGTGGTCGGAGAGAGCTGGCCTTCGCGCCGGGGAGTAGCAGCTGGACAGGGGCGAGCAGAAAGGAGGTCCGTTATCTGGAGTTGTTCTTGCGAGGCGGCAGCGCGTGGGAGGCCTTCAGCCGTGTGAATTCTGGCTGCCGCCTGGAGATCTCAGCCACCACTTGAACCCCGATAGATAGCAAGGAGGCACCGTGAGGGTAGTTTCGGCAGAGAGCATGGCGAACCGGCGCGGGCCCGCGGAGTGGTTTACCGGGACCGTGTGGATGGACGCATCGCCCGCGGGTTCGTCCCCGGACGCAGGGGTCTTCCGCGTGCTCTTCGAGCCCGCGGCGAGGACGAACTGGCACGCGCACCCGGAGGGCCAGATCCTCTACGTCGTCACCGGCGAGGGACGCGCCCAAAAAGAAGGCGAATCTGTGGTCGAGATCAGGGCCGGCGACGTCGTCTACTTCGCCCCTAACGAGAAGCACTGGCACGGGGCGGGGCCGGACACCTTTATGGTACACGTGGCGGTGAACCCCGCCGCAGCATCGGACGGCGGCACGGACTGGATGGAGCCGGTCACGGATGAGGAGTACTCGGGTGACGGTCGATAAACGGTGCGGGGAGCACTTCGTGCGAAGGAGGGACGCCGTGGCTCCCGTTCCACGGTAATACCGTTACGTCGCCGGGCTCACCCGAGCCCCGTCAGGTCCTCGCTGAGCCGCCGGAGGGCTTGACGGGCCTCGCGATCGTAGGCCTGTACGTCGGCCTGGGCCTCCAGCTCCCCGTCGAAGTACTTGCCCGTTACCCCTTCCAGCTCGGGGGCGGCCGCGAGGCGCACCGTCGCGTCGGCGCCCTCTTGCACGGTGCTCATCGCGCTGCCGAACGCCTCGAAGACCATCTTGGTATCCATCAGCGACGCGGGGTGCAGGGCGTTCACGGTCACGCCCGTGCCCGCGAGCTCTTCGGCGAGGTCGAAGGTGAACATCACCTGGGCTAGCTTGCTCTGGCTGTAGGCGCGCATCCCGTCGTAGCCCCGTTCGAGCATCGGGTCGTCGAAGTCGATCGGGCTCTGCCCCGCCGAAGCGACGTTGACGATACGCGCGGGCACAGACCGGCGCAAAAGTGGCAGCAGCAGGCGGGTCAGCAAGAAAGGTGCCAAGTAGTTGACGGCGAAGCGTAGCTCGTGTCCGTCCCGGCTAAGGGCGCGCTCCGTGTCGCCGCGCCCACCCGCCCCGATGCCAGCGTTGTTGACCAGCACGTCCAGGCGGTCGTGGCCGGCACTTACTTCCTCGGACAGCCGACGTACCTCGTCAAGGGAGGAGAAGTCGGCCAGGTAGTAGCGCAAAGCGTCGTTGCCCGTCTCCTTACGGATCTCGCGCAGTGCGGTCCCGGCACGCTCCTCGCTACGGCCGTGCAGCAAAAGCGTCGCCCCCGTGGAGGCCAGGTCGCGCGCTACCCGCTTGCCGAGCCCGTCGGTGGCGCCGGTCACCAGGATCACCGCTTCGTCAACGCTTCTCGTGGTCGCTTCTTTCGGTCTCGCGTTTTTTCGGGCGCTTCGGAGCTGGCCGCCCTAGATCTTGTCCCCCGGCTCCGGCACGTTCTCCTTCGTGGCGAAGGTGAAGTACGCTTCGGGGTCTTCGGCGCTCTTCTTGCCGGCCTCGATGATCGAGAAGCGGTAGGCGAGCCCGCCGAGGAGCACGAGCGTCGAGGCGAGAAGGCTCTTGCCGCGCGTCTCCTTGCCGGAGAGCAGCGCGAGCGGCGCCACGATGCCAGCGAGGATGCCGCCGCCGAAGTAGAGCGGCGCGACCACTTTGGAGCGGAAGGGCTTGCCCCACCGGCCTATCCGCAACATAGAGGCCGCGACAAGCGCCGCCTCTATGAGGATCACTACCCTTTCGGCGCGCCGGAGCACGTGCAGGGTCCTCTCTTCGCCCCAGCGCCCGACCTGCAGCACGAACGAGAGGAACGAGAGGGCCGTGGAGATCCCCGAAGAGAGGAAAGTCGGCCCGTTCAAGAGCCAGTTGCGGGCCCAGATCGGGACCGAGGTGGCGGAGATCAAAATCCCGGTGTTCGCTCCTATGAACAGGGCGAACGGCAGACCTATAACGGCCAGGAGCCGCGCCGGTATGAAGCGTATTAGCAGCCGGGAGAGAAAGTTGCGTCCCAGGAGCCCGTCCTCCGCGGCTTGCTTGGCGGCTATCAGGCCGCTCAGTTGCCCGAAGATTAAGAGCGCCCAGCTCTGGTTGGACATCGGGGAGCGCAGCTTGACGATGCGGAGCATGTTGTAGAACCGCTCGGGCCTACCCAGGTCCCAGATCAGGAGTACCGGGCTCAGGAGCATGAAGAGGAGCACGCTATAGCGGCTGGTCCGCGTGAGGGCCTTGTCCTCGTGGCCCAGGAGCTGGGCGAGCGTCGAGAACAGGTGCGTACCGGCTGTCAAACCCCCGATCCAGAAGTAGATCGGGATCTGCCAGGTCCAGTGCGCCTTCTTTATCGGCGGGATGCCGTAGTAGTTCTTGTCCCCCCTCTGCGGGTCGGTCTGCGGGTGGTGGGAGGTCTCCACCCTCCCGTCCAGCTGCTGCGGTGCCTCCTGCCTCACGTCGGCCATCTCTGCTCCCCCTCTCTAATCCCTGAAGGCGAGGGCCACGACCGCGCTCAGGACGCCGGCGGCAACCGCGCTCGCGACGACGGCGCCCTTGACCTTCGCCTGCGGCATGAACGGGTGCTTCGCCAGGTTGTAGGTCTCCGGTTCGTCCATGAGGATAAACTTGGAGTGGTTGCCCCCGATCCCGCCGGTCCCCCCCACCTCGGGCGTGCCGTAGACGTACGCCTGCGTGTAGCCCTTGGCGTGCAGCTCCGCCACGCGCTCCTCGGCCCTCTTCTCTAGCTCCTCGACCTCGCCGAACTGGATGGAGTTGGTCGGGCAGGCCTTGGCGCAGGCGGGCTCCAACCCGTCGCGCTGGCGATCGTAGCAGAGGGTGCACTTGAAGGTCCGGCCGTCCTCGGGGACAGATGTGATGACCCCGTAGGGACAGGCCGGGACGCAGTAGCCGCAGCCGTTGCAGACGTCGGGCTGGATGTAGACGTTGTCGAACTCGTTGCGGATGATCGCGCCGGTCGGACAAGCCTGCTGGCAGGGGGCCTCGACGCAGTGCTTGCACACGTCGCTCATGAACGTCCAGCGTCCCAGGGCGTCGAGTTCCGCCCCGCCCGGGAGCTGCTCCCTGACCTCCTCGGCCAGGGCGACGAGGTCCACGTCGCCGGTGAGGCGCCTCTTCTTGGGGTTCTCGATGAAGGCGACGTGGCGCCAGGTGGTGCCGGAGAGTTGTTTGGTGTTGTCGTAGGAGTCGCCGGTAAGCTCGTAACCGTCGGCGGGGATCTGGTTCCACTGCTTGCAGGCAACCTCGCAGGCCTTGCAGCCGATGCAGACCGTGGTATCGGTCAAGAATCCTGTCGCCACTCTACTTCCCTTCTAGTACTTTGCGCCGGATCTCCTCGACCGGTGCGCCCGGGTCGCTCTTTACGCGGAACCACCTGGCACCGAGGGCTATGTGCTGGGGAGTGTAGATTCTCTCGACCATCCCCGTCCCCGTGTTGTAGTAGACCCCGGGTTCCAGGACCACGCTCCCGCGTATAGGCTTGAGGTTTTTCCTGGACTCGGGGTGCTCGCTCAGCCACACCCCGAGGTCCATAAGCTCCTGCTGCATCCCCTCCCGGCGAGACGGGTCTGCCTCGTAGGTGACGCTGCGCGTGTCGCCGCGCTCACCACCACTCCCCGGCGAAGCGGGCGCCTCCTGGATGTGCGTGTCCCTGCTGCTCTCGCCGCGCGGGTCGCTCATACGCGACCCTTCTCCAGGTTCGCGGTGAAGGCCTTGGCCTCGTGTATGGCGACGTTGGCTTCAAGAGAGACCGCCATCAGGTCGTTGACGATGTCGCCCTTTATCAACCCGTTTGGTCCCCAGTGATAGGGTAGGCCGATGGTGTGGATGTCCTGCCCATCGTTCTTGTAGACCGGGATGCGATCGGTGACCAACGCCTTGCAGTGGAGCTTGCCGCGGCTCGTCGAGATGGTGACCCAACCGAGGTTCTCCACGCCCTTTTCCCCGGCGAGCTCGGGGCTGATCTCGGCGAATAGCTCGGGTTGGAGCTCGCTGAGCCAAGGGATCCAACGAGACATAGCTCCGCTAGTGTGATGCTCGGTGAGCCGGTAGGTGGTGACCACGTGGGGATAGTTCGGGTCCTGGGGCAGGTTGTACGGGTTGTCGGGCCGGTCGAACTTCCTGACCGCCGGATCG
>JALZFJ010000102.1 GCA_030867425.1 Actinomycetota bacterium
TCGTGGCGAGCTGCGGCACGTAACCAATGTACCAGGCGACCACGAACAGCTCGGTCGTGCCTGTCTTCCCGGCGGAGGGTCGACCTATCTCGGCGTTGAGGTTTCGGTAGCGGCCCGCTGTGCCCCGATTCACGACGCCGCGCAGGGTCTGGGTGATAACTGTAGTCTGATCCCGGGATGAGAACCTCGGTGGTCACGGGATCGTGCTCCTTGAGCGTGACCTCTTCGCCACTCTCCTCCTCCCTGGTGACCTCGCCGACTAGGTACGGCTCCATGCGGGTGCCGCGGTTGGCGAGCGTCGAGTAGGACGAGGCCATCTCCAGGGGCGTCGCACCTTCCCTCAACCCCCCGATCGCCATCGAGGGGTAGATGTCTAGCGTGCTCCCTATGCTGAGCTTGTTCGCCGCACTCGCCACGTTCTCCAGCTCCAGGTCCTGGGAAAGCTGGATGTAGACCGTGTTGTCCGACTGCTCAGTCGCGGACTTTATGTCGATGCGACCGCGTTCGACGTAGTTACAGAAGAAGGTATAAATTCCTCCCTGTAGCTGAATCAGAGGTAATGCTAAATCGGAGAAAGAGCGTAGCCTTATGAACCTACCACGCCAGACGTTCCCCGCCCTCGCCGACAACTCCTACGTCTACCTCAACTCGGGCGGCAGCGGGCCACCCTCCTATGAGACGATAGGAGCCATGCGTGAGGTGGACGACCTGTGTTCGGGCCCCGCCTACCTCGAAGGCGTCGATTTCTACGCCCACCAGCGTGACGCGTACTCCCGCGCCCGAGGGGCCGCCGCCCGGCTCGTGAATGCAGACCCCGAGAACATAGCTTTGACGCAAAACACCACCCACGGTATGAACCTCGGCGCCTTCGCTCTCGACTGGGAGGCGGGCGACGAGGTCGTCTCTAGCCACTCGGAGCACCCGGGCTGCCTTGTTCCCCTGCACGCCCTGGAGAAGCGGTACAGCATTCGTCTAAGGCTCCTCGAGCCCCCGATCACTGCCGAAAAGGTCGAGGAGGCTATGTCTCCGAGGACGCGCCTCGTCTCCGTCTCGCACGTAGATTGGACCACGGGCGAGGTTTTGCCGCTACAGAAGATCTGCGCTTTAGCCCGTGACCGGGGCGTTTTGACCCTCGTCGATGGCGCCCAGAGCGCAGGCAACATCCCCACGGATATCCCTGCGACCGGCGTCGACATGTACGCTTTCACCGGACACAAGTGGGTCCTGGGGCCGGAGGGCATGGGTGGCTTTTACGTTAGACCCGGTTGTGAGGTAGCGAGCACGAGCCTCGGCTACGCCTCTCTCTCGGACCCGACAGAGTTTAGGGCGGAGGGCGGCTACTGGGAACACGTCTACAGCGACGCGAGGCGCTTCGAGGCTTCGACGATGAGCCCGGCCCTGGCGGCGGGTTTCGCCGCGGCGGCCAATGCCGCGTACGAGCGAGGGGCAGAGGGGTTTGCCGAGATCCGACGCCGCGCCGACCTTCTGGCCGGTCTTCTAGAGGAACAGCCTCGCGTCACGCTTCGCTCTCCCCATCCCGCCCGCTCAGGGCTCGTTAGCTTCGAGGTTGAGGGCGTGGCGGCGAAGGAGGCAGCCGAGAAGCTCCTTACCAAGAGGTTCGTCGTTCGCTTCATCCCGGAACCGTACCCCTACATCCGGGCGAGCATCCACCTCTTCAACACGGAGGAAGAGCTGGAGGCGCTGGCGGAGGCAATAAGCGAGCTGTAACGGCAGAGCCCTTCTCTTGGCTACGACTCCCCGTGAGTACGGATCTTCCACTCCACCTTACCCTGTAGCGGATCTTCCTTCAACACGAAGTCGTCGCCCTCGTATTCGAGGCCCAAAGCATGCAGCGTGCCTTCTTCGGGGAGGCACAACCAACCTTTGGCGGCAGAGGCCCCGGCGCCAAAGACCCTAAGCTCTATCTCTCGCCAGTCCATCTCAGCGGTGCTCTGCGCGAGCCGAACGTGCGGGATCGCCGCGCCGTCCTTGACCAGCATTATTATGGGGATCTCCCCGACCTTTATCCGGTGCCAGCGAGCGCCTTCGTACCTCTGGCCGCTCTGGTAGGAGACCCAAAACCCGGGCGGGAGATACACGTCCCGGACCGGAACGTCCTCCATCAGCGGGGCGACCAGGATGTCCTCGCCGAACATGTACTCGTCCTCGACGAGCCAAGAGGTGGGATCTTCGGGGTACTCGAAGAACAGGGTGCGCAGTATCGGGAAGCCCTCCTGCGAGCAAAGCCTGGCCTGGGCGTAGACGTAGGGCATGAGCCTGTACTTGAGCTCGACTATCCGCCTGAACTCCTCCACGAACTCTTCGTCGTACTCCCAAGGCTCTTTAGGAGGCGCCCCGTTGCAACAGGCGTGCGAGCTCAGCATCGCGAAGGCCAACCATCGGCGGTATAGCGCCTTCGGACTCTGGTATGCGAAGCCCCCGATGAAGTGGCCCCAGAACGAGAAACCGCACAGTCCCAGCGACAGGCCCCCTCTAAGGGTGGCGGACATCGCGCCGTCGGTGTTCTCGGCGTCCCCGCCCCAGTGTACCGGATAGCGCTGGCTACCGGCCCAGGCGCTTCGAGCCCACATGATACGATTACCTGTGACCTTCTCGGTTATCTCAGCGACCGCCTTGTTGTAGCGCAAAGGGTAGAGGTTGTGTTCGCGGAAGCCGCTCTTCCTTTGGGCGTATATGCCCGACAAGGAGGCCGCTTCGCCGAAGTCCGCCACGAAGAACCCTACCCCCATCTCGAGCAACCTCGCCAGCTTCTCCTGGTACCACTGCACAGCTTTCGGATTGCTCATATCGAGGATCGCATCATCCGCAGGTGGGTCGCCGGTGGCAGTCAGGACGACGTAGCCCTCCTCGATGACCGGCCAGTGCAGCGGGTTTTTAGGGTTGAGGTACGGCAGCTGCCACAGACTGAGGTGGAAACCCTGCTCCTTGAGGTCGGAGATCATCTTCGAGGGGTTCGTAAAGCGGGACTCGGAGAACTCGAAGTCGCAGCGGTGGGGCACCTCGAACCATCCGACGTCCAGGTGGATCACGTCGGAAGGGACCCTATGCTCGCGCAATTTCTTTGCGACGTCTCGAACTTCGTCTTCTGAATAGTAGCTCTCGCGACCCATCCACAGCCCGAACGACCAGAGGGGCGGGACCGAGGCGCGCCCCGTGAGCGCCGTGTACTCCGAGAGTATCTCCTTGGGGGTGCCGAAGAAGACGAACAAATCGAGATAATTGTCCCCCAAGTACATCACGTTCGCCTCGTTGTAGGAGGCGCCGAGGTCGAACGTCAAGGGGGCGCTAGTGTGCACGAACATGCCGTAGCCGCGACTGCTCAGAAAGAACGGGATCGGCTTGTACATGTCCGGGGTTTGGGCGCTGTAAGCGTCGTACGTCCACAAGACGAGCTTCTGGCCGCGCTTGTCGAGGCGCGTAAAGGACTCTCCGCAGCCGAAGAGCTTTTCATCCGGTGATAGCAAGAAGCTGGCCGCGATGTGCCGGCGCAAGCTGGAGGCCGTACGCACGAACGAGAAAGGGGTGGGCTTCGAGTTGGCCACGCTCATTGAATCGGACAAGTGCCGGGTGCGGGTCAAGAGCCTGCTCGAGGCATCGCGGAACTCAAAGCATAATGGATCGTGGGCTACAGTGACGGAACCGAACCGACTTACGTAGGTCGTGGAGGATTCGGTGCTATTCACCTTCCATGAATCATCGGAGCCGGGTTCTCCGGCGAGCATGAGAGAGGTTCCCTCGCGGAGCTCTGATATCTGGGTGGACGCTTGAAGACGTACCGTTCGAGGGGTGATAAAGGAAACGGAAAAAGGCAGATTCTGCTCATCCTCGTACTCCCCCGGCGGGACGTCCTCCCATACCTTGTAATCCTCGAACTGGGGCGTGAGCTGGTGGTAGGAGACGCGCTGTTTGAGCGCCTGACCTTGCCACCTTATCTTCCCGGAGGCGGAATTCCTATCGAACTCCTCGATCTTCGATGCGATGAAAAAGTGATTCTCCTGTTTAGCGAACTCCTCGCTCGTGTCTATCGGCTGGTTTTGAACGGCATTCGCAAACTGTCTCATCAGAGCCGTCTACTAACGCGACTTCTCGATCTGCTGTAATAGTTCCCATTTCTCGCGATCATAAGACTAAGCGCTAATTGCCACAGATAGCGTGGGTCGGTCTTGAGCGAAATATAGGGTAAAGTGGTGGCGTTGCGTCGTTTAAGTCCTGAGCGCAGGACACTAGTACATGCCCCTCTCGGCACCGAGCCAAAGGAGCCTGATGACGAGCCGAGACAACCGCCGCCTGGAACTTTACATTCGCCGCCTGGAGGAACTCCGTGCCTGGCGCAACGCCCGGGAGCACCCTATCGGGGAGTGGCTGTTTACCGGTTCGGACATGGCATGCACGCTCAAGCTCGGTGAAGAGTGGCCGGTTGTGGACCTGCCGGTCCGGTTCAGCGCGAGCACCACCATACCCCGCGAGTGGGCTGGGCAGCCCGTCGAGCTTGAGCTCTGGCTGGGAGGCGAAGGGTTCGTGTGCCTTTCGACCGGCGTGGAGGGCGGCCTCGATCCTTTTCATCGCAGCTTCCGCGTCACCGATGCTGCGCGGGGTGGTGAGCCGCTAAGGATCCAAGCAGAGGCCGTCCCTAAAGGTATGTTCGGTTCGCACATCCCCAAACCGCGACTCCTGAGGGCATCCCTCGTCGTGCCCGAGACCGAGGTGCGAGCACTCGAGCGTGACCTGAGCATGATCGTCGAAGCATGCGCCCAGCTTGAGGATCACGAGGTCGTCCCGCACCTGCTCGACGCGCTCGGCCTCGCGTTTGCTAACCTCGCCTCAGACTGGCCCTCCGCGAGCGAGGTCGTCTTCACCAGGTTCCGTGAGGGTTACACGCACCCACTGGGGCACCGTATCTGGAACCTTCCTCCCGCCTTCGTCGACGAAGCCGTTGACATAGAACGGAAGGATCAGGAGCTGTGGAACCTCCCAGAAGCACCGCGTCCGCTCGAACCCCTCCCAGAGGCGGCGCGAAAAGCCGTACAAGACATACGAGCAAACGTAGCCGAGCGTCTGGAGGAGATCAAACAAGAATACCCGCCGGCAGGAAGGCTGGCGCTGATCGGGCACGCCCACCTTGACCTCGCGTGGCTGTGGCCGTTGGAGGAGACCCGGCGCAAGGCCCGCCGGAGCTTCGCGAACGTGCTCGGGCTTATGGATCGGTACGAGGACTTCACGTTCAACCAGTCCTCAGCCCAGCTCTACGCCTGGATCGAGGAAGAGCATCCTGAGCTGTTCGCGCGCATCCGGGACCGCATTATGGAGGGACGCTGGGAGCCCGTGGGGGGTTCCTGGACGGAACCGGACTGCCAGGTCCCTGGTGGTGAGTCCTTCGTGCGCCAGCTCTTTTACGGACAGCGATACTTCGAGGAGAAGTTCGACACGCGCTCTACGGTCGCCTGGCTCCCGGACGCGTTCGGCTTCTCCCCGGCGATCCCCCAACTCCTGCGTGGCGCGGGTCTAGAGGGGTTCTTCACCTGCAAGCTAAGCTGGAACGAGATCAACGCTTTCCCCCTGGATCTCTTCCGCTGGGAAGGGATAGACGGGAGCCACGTAACGGCTCACATGTTCGACAACCCCGGGCCAGATTACAACGGGATCGTAAGACCGCTAGACTTGTTGGGGACCTGGCGCAACTTCGAGGGCAAGCGCTACCACTCCGAGAGCCTGTTCTCCTTCGGATGGGGCGACGGCGGCGGCGGTCCTAGCGAGAGAATGCTCGAGAATTATGCACGACTCAAGACCTTCTCGGCTCTGCCGCGTCTTCGAATGACGAGGGTAGAAGACTTCTTCGCGACGCTACCCGAAGAGGGCCTCCCCAAGTGGGTCGGCGAGCTCTATCTCGAGCTGCACCGGGGGACGCTCACCTCTCAAGGAGAGATCAAGGCGCTCAACCGAGCGGCAGAGCATCGGCTGCTCGAAGCCGAAGCCTTCGCTACGATCGCCGGCCTTCACGGCGTCCCATACCCTCGCGAAGAGCTAGAACGTCTCTGGAAGACGCTGCTCCTCAACCAGTTTCACGACATCCTTCCCGGTTCCTCCATCAAGGAAGTGTACGAGGACGCGCACCGCCAGCTCGACGAGATCGTCGCGTGCGCAACCGCCCTGCGTGACGATGCCTTGCGCCGGTTGGCGGGACAGGCAAAAGGTACCGTTGATGCGGAAGAAGTGGTCATCGTCGCCAACGCCTCGGCCGAGCCGCGTCCGCTCTCCGCACTCTTGGGGGATCTCAAACCGGACTACGCTCCGAGCGTTACCGACGCCGAGGACAATCCGCTGCCGATCCAGCACACCGAAAGAGAAGGCCTCCTCGTCCACGACCCGAAACGCCAGGTGCCCGGCCTCGGCTGGACCACCCTCCTTCTGCGTCGACATGCCCGCTCCTCGAGCGCCTCGAAGGCCGCTTCCGAAGTTCGGTCCGGGCGCTTGGGCAAGGGCGCTTTCCTCGAGAACGACCTGCTGCAGGTGGAGATCGGTCCCGACGGCAGTCTCCGCCGCGTCTACGACAGGGTCGCCGATCGCGAGGTTTTGGACGAGCGCGGCAACCAGCTTTGGGCATACGCGGACAAGCCGCGCGAGTGGGACGCGTGGGACATAGACGAAGGCTACGAGCCAGAAGGGGAGGAAATTACCGACGTCGCGAGCCTCTGGCCCAAGGAGAACGGTCCCCTGCGCGCCACGGTGGAGGTTACGCGTGTTTGGCGAGGCTCCTCTATAGGCCAGACCTACCAGCTTCGCTCTGGCTCGCGACGCGTGGACATCGAGACACACCTAGAGTGGCATGAGCGACAGGTCCTCTTGAGGGCACTCTTCCCCCTGGCTGTGCGCTCGCACGAAGCGAGCTTCGAGACGATGTACGGCGTCGTACGGCGCCCCACCCATCGCAACACCTCCTGGGACGCGGCGCGCTTCGAGGTGGCCGCTCACCGCTTCGCCGACCTCTCCGAGCCGGGCTACGGCGTCGCTTTACTCAACGACGGCAAGTACGGTCACAGCGCGTGCGGTAACGTGCTCGGAATCAGCCTCCTCAGGAGCCCCGTCCACCCGGACCCCTTCGCCGACGAGGGCGAGCACCACTTCACCTACAGCTTGTTCCCCCATAAGGGAGACTGGACAGGATCCGGAGTGGCACAAGAGGCGTTCGCTCTGAACAGCCCTCTGTTCACCACAGAGGTTGCGCCGGGCACGGGAACGTTGCCGGTCGAAACCGGACTGGTAATGGCCGAAGGCGTAAAGCTGGCGTTAGGGAGCCTCAAAAGAGCGGAGGACGGCAGAGCCTTGATCCTGCGCCTCTACGAGGCGCACGGCGCTCGGGGCAAAAGCGTCTTGCGCTTCGCTAAGGAGATAAAGCGAGCCGAGAAGGCTAACCTCCTGGAAGAGACAGAGAGTAGCGGATCATCCCTCGTCGTCGAAGGGAACACACTGCATGTGGAGGTGCGGCCGTTCCAGGTACTCACGCTACGGCTTGTACTCTAAGAGAAACCGCCTCACTGCTCCAATGAGGGGCCCGGTTCTACTCCTCGAACCGGCGCCGGTACCGGCTCCGTCTCGCCAGCGCCCAGCCGCCGGGCAGCGCCAGCGCCGCGATTGTGATCTTGACCAGGTCGCCGGGGATGAAGATCAGCATCCCCTGAATCAGCGCGGTTCCTAAATCTCCCAAGAACCCGGCGAGCCAGGCCACGCCGAAGGCGTAGATCACGATCAATCCCAGCGTCATCGCCACCGCTGTCCACACCAGCTTCCGGTCCCAGCCGCGTTCCGCCAGCCAACCCACCAGGCTCGCCGCGACCGGGTACGAGATGAGGTAGCCGCCGGTTGGCCCAAGCATGTACGCGATGCCAGCGCCGCCCGCGAAGACGGGCATCCCGACCGCGCCCTCCGCCAGATACAAGAGCAGCGTCAGAGCGGCGCGCCGGCTCCCGAGCACCGCCCCGGTGAAGAGCACCGCGAGGGGCTGCATTGTCAGGGGCACGGGCCACAGTGGGATGCTGACACGCGCCGAAAGCGCCACGAAGGCGCTAAAGACCACAATCAGCACGATGTCGAAGAGCCACGAACGCGAACGCCGCGGCAACAGTACATCCACGAGCGTAGTACGCGGTTGGCCTACGAGTGACATATCTACTCCTTTATCCGTATCTTCTCCGTATCTAGCGTTGCGGTAGCGAGGCTCGGAAGAGCAGTTTATCGCAAAACCGCGCTACTCTAGCCCTACGAGGTCTTGTCCGGCGTCCACTGCATCTTCGTTCTCATTGAGGTACTTCGAGATCGTGCTGTCCTCCTCGACCTTGAGCTCGTGAACGTTCTTCATCATCTCTATGAACCCCACCGTGGCGCCTGCCAAGACCCCGTCGCCGTCCTCCACACAGGGGTCACTCTCGTGGTCGGAGCGACGCTAGAAGGTGTGCCAGGCATCTGCGCCATTACGGTATTGTCGGCTATAGTGAGCGCTCCTTTAAGAGAATCTTTCAGCCCGGCTTCGAGGGGCGCCTCTCCTCCGGGGTCTGCGCCTTAGGAAGAGCCGTTCCGGGGAAGGAAAGACTTGATGTCCCAGGACTCGAGCTCCTCGATGCCGGCGTCGTCGGTCAGCCTGAGGTGGACGGGGGTGACGCTGATCTCGGCGGCCTCTATAGCGGCGAAGTCGGTTCCCTCCTCCTCGTGGCGTCCGGGCGGATTGTTGTAGATGTCGTAGCTCACCTGGCCTCGCTCGTCTTCGACCTCGATGAGCTCGTCAACGTACAGCCGGCGCCCCAACTTCGTGACCCGAGCGCCTTTCAATTCCCCTTCGGGCAGGTTCGGCGCGTTCACGCTCAAGATGCGCCCTGACGGGAGGCCCTTCACCGAGGCCTCCGCGAGCCGGGCGGTGAACCTCGCCACCGGGCCGAAGTGCAGCTCAGATTCGTCGTGGTGGTGCCAGGGGCGCTCGGCGCAAAGGGAGACCGCGATGCCGGACACCCCGATCACGATCCCCTCGAAGGCCGCCGCCACCGTCCCGGAGTAAGTTATGTCGTCGCCCAGGTTCTCGCCGTGGTTTATCCCGGAGACGACGATGTCTGGCTCGAAGTCCATGAGCCCCAAAGCCACCAGCCGCACGCAGTCCACCGGCGTCCCGCTGCAAGCATAGCCCAGTCCCCCGTCGACCATCTTTCGCTCCTCGACGTGCAAGGGTGCGCCGAAAGAGATACCACGCCCCACCCCGCTCCGGTTGCGGTCCGGGGCAACGGTCAGAACCTCCCCGACCTCCTCCAACGCTTTTCGGGCCTCAAAAAGGCCTGTCGCGTCTATACCGTCGTCGTTGGTCAGCATTATTCGCATCTATAGGGTTTCTTCCAGACGTAGCCGGTAATCTCTTGTTCAAGCAAGGTCACGATTCTATCACTCACAACTAGGAGCGGCGTCGTACAGAGGGGAGCCGCCCCGAACAGCGACGCGAAAACTTAATCCAAAATTCATGCATTTTGTATGGACAACAATACGTCTTTGCGCTAGCTTACCGCCTATGGAGACTAACAAGAGAGGGGCTTTCGCGCCCTCAGACACGCGAGAGTGGTTTGAGAGGCGCTCTTACAGCCACGAAGAGTTCAATGATGTTAAAGAGCTGGCCCGTCGCAAGCACGAGCTGGGTCTGACGGTGAGCCTGGTCCTGCCGAGCCGCAACGTCGCCGATACGGTAGGCGGGATCGTAACCTGCGTAAAGTCCCTCAACGAGAAGGCGCCACTCGGCACTCCGCTCGTCGAGCAGATCCTGGTGGTCGACGCCGACTCTGATGACGGCACTGCCGAAGTAGCCGCCTCGAGAGGCGCCGAAGTGTACTCGGAGAACGAGCTGCTCTCCAACTACGGCGACGCGCATGGCAAAGGCGACGCCATGTGGAGGAGCCTCTCGGTGGCGCGCGGCGACCTCGTGATGTTCGCCGACGCGGACACTAAGGACTTTCTGCCCCAGTTCGTCTACGGCACCCTGGGCCCTATCCTGAGCGTCCCCGGCGTCCGCTTCGTGAAGGGGGCTTTTCGGCGGCCGTTCAAGAGCAACGAGAGCGTCGAGCTCGACGGCGGCGGAAGGGTCACGGAGCTCACCACCAAACCGCTCTTCAATCTCTTCTACCCCGAGCTCACCGGCTTCGTACAGCCCCTGGCCGGGGAGTTCGTCGCCGACAAGGAGCTCTTCTCGTCCATACCGTTCCTCACCGGCTACGCGGTGGAGACAGGGATTATGATAGACGTCCTCAAGAAGGTGGGGTTGGGCGCGATGGCCCAGGTGGACCTCGGTACCCGCCAGAACCGTCACCAACCCCTCTTCGACCTCGGAAAGATGAGCTACGCGGTACTGCGCGCCGTTGCTCGTAGGCTCAGGCAGGACGGACGGCTCCAGCAGGTCCGCGACCCCTCGTCGCCCGATTTCCTGTTCCAATTCTCGGACTACCTGCACGCGGTGGCCACGCCCGAGGGCCTCAAGCTCCGCGAGCATGTCGAGGAGCTCGTCGAACGCCCGCCGATGGCCGAGATCCTCGCCGGCAGCCGGGACTAGCCGCTTCCGGCGGCGAGGAAGTCCAGGGCGACGGCGGCGGTCCAGGACTGGTCGGACGAACCTAAAGGCTCGCCAGTGAACGGCTCGAAGTACTCGGCGAAGCCCCCGTCGGCAAGACCCTCCAGGGTCGCCCGCCGCATCTTTTCGGCCCTCTCGGTCTCACCGGCCCGCAAGAGCGACCACCACAAAAGCCAGTTGGCGACCGGCCAGACCGGTCCCCGCCAGTAGCTGCGGGGATGGAACCCCGGTTCTTTGGGGCTGGTGCTGGGCGGCAGCGGCAGGCGCAGCCTCGGGTTGCCTGCGAACGCCTCCGAGTCGAGTGTTTCGAGGAGGTCTTTGAGGCGCTCCGGGCTCGAGACCCCGGCGATCAGCGGTGCGAAGCCGGCCACGGTGCGCACCCGCGCCGGCGCTTCGGCCCTGAGGTCGTAGTCCAGGCAGAGCTTGAGGTCCGGGTCCCAGCGTGCGTCGAGGCTCTCACGACCGCGACCGATCCAGCCCTCGATCAGCTCGCGCTCCTCGCCGGGAGCGTCGACCGCCGCGGCGATCTTTAGCAGCGCTTCGTTCGCTGCCACCAGTATGGCGCTGAAGAAGACGTCCTTGATCAGGAACGGGTGCGAAGAGTAGATCTCGGCTTCCTCGTAGCGGGCTCGCTTCAAAAGCTCCAGCAACCAGAGGTAGCGGTCGTACTCTTCGTCAGTCGGCCTCTGCGAGGGATCTGTGACGTGCTCGAGGTCGTATCGGTCGTAGGGTGGCAGTTCCCCGACCTCGACCGCCTCGAGCGCCTTATCCCAGCGCGGGGAGTTGTCGGTGCCGCTCTCCCACGGATGGTAGATGGTCACCAGCCCAGACCCCTCCGGATCCCGAGCAGTCGCGAGGTAGAGGTGCCAGGCCAAAAGGCGCGGGTAGCTATCGCGCAAAAAGGCGCGCGCGAGCTCGACCCGGCTCTCGTCCTTGCCCTGGGCGGTCTCCCAGATGCGCGATACGGCGATGGCGTGGACCGGTGGCTGGCACAGACCGCTGGTGTGCGGCGAAGAGGGAGCGTCCGAGGAGAGTGCGGCCGAGCCCCAGCGCTCCGCATCGGGGAAGTAGCTCCGGGGAGGAGCCTCCGGGTTGAAGACTACGTGGGGCAGCTTCCCGGTGGCCCACTGGCTGGCGAAGAGGGTCTTGAGCTCCTGCGCGGCCCGGCGATTGTCCAGGTGCGCCAGGCCCAGCGCGATGAACGCGCTGTCCCAACTCCACTGGTGAGGGTACAGCGTGGGGGCGGGCCTGGTCCAGGACTTGAGATCATTGCGTCTCAGGACCTTGGCCGGCGGGTTTACTCCTGCGGGGTTTTCGTGACCCAGTCGGATCGTGGCGCCCTCCGGATTCAGTTCTTCTCTCACGTTCGAGTGCTGTTTCGCTTCCTTCTCGTAGCAGCCTTCGTACTGACCTTAGTCCAAAAAGGGCCGGTCTTCAAGCCTTTAGCGAGGAACTTTGCCGATTCTACCGATCTTCGGGTTCTTCGAGCTCTTCCGACACTTCTTCGTAGTACGAGGTGAGGGAGTCGAGGAAGCCGTCGTAGGCGTTCACCGACTTCCGTGACAGCCCCAGGAAAACTTCTCGGTTCTTACGGAGCAGATCCGTAAGGCCTTGCAGTGTGTGGCGGTTGAACGAAGCCTGAATCTCGGCCTGAACCCTGAGCGCTTCGACGTTGCTCTCAAGGATACTCCTGGCCAGCCGGTTGTTGGACTCGTTCACCGCGGCGGCGTTCTCCACGGTCGCTCTGTAAGAGTCCCGAGCCGCTTCGGTCACCTTCTCGAAGGCCTCTGCGACCTTTTCTACTTCCTTCTTGTCCATCACTCTTTTCTCCTTACCCTATCCTCGAAGATCCTACCATCTCCGTCGCCCCGAAAGTAGAGGCCGCCAGAGACGAATTGAACCGGGCACGACGGTTATGGTATAAGCTCCGTACCAACCGCGGGAGCAGGGAAGTCGGTCCAGGGTCGGGGTACGACCGGCGCAGGAGGACATAAATGACGAGGATCCACGATCTCGGAGGCTCGCCCGGCGCGGGCCCTATCGACAAGGACCAGCACGAGGTACAGGACTGGGAGAAGCTCGCGGACGCCGTTACCGTCGTCCTGGACAAGAAGGGCGTAAAGACGACCGACGAGCACCGGCGGGCGATAGAGAGCTTGGAAGGGGAGCAGTACAAAGAGCTCGGCTACTACGAACGCTGGATCGCTGCGACCGAGCTGCTCCTCGTCGAGAAGGGCGTCCTCACCCGCGAGGAGATAGATGAAAAGGCCGTCGAACTGGAGGAGAGCTGGAGGTGACGAGGTTCGAGCCCGGCGCCCACGTACGCGTGCGCTCCGACGAAAAGCCCGGCCACGTCCGCACACCCGACTACGTCAAAGGCAAGACCGGTCGGATCGAGTGCATACAGGGCGCGTTCAAGAATCCGGAGTCCCTCGCCTACGGGGGCTCCGGCCTGCCGGAGCGGCCGCTCTACAAGGTAGGTTTTAGGCAGATGGACCTCTGGGATGGCTACGCGGGCCTGGCGGACGATGCCCTCTACATAGACCTTTACGAGCACTGGCTAGAACCGGCCCAAAAGGAGGCAAGGTGAGCGGAACGCACCGAGACGGCGAGCACGACGGCCACCACGAGGGCGTAAAGCCGCGCGCGGAGGCCGACTACTACGCGGGACGCATTCGGGCCATAGAGGAACTTCTCGTCGAGAAGGGCGTGCTGACCAAAGAGGACGTGCGGCGCCAGATCGAGTACCTGGACGCCAGATCGCCGGCCAACGGTGCCAGGATGGTTGCCCGCGCCTGGGTGGATCCGGAATACAAGACCCTCCTCCTCTCGGACACGAAGGCGGCCGCCGCGGAGCTCGGCATAGACGCCTCCGGTCCGGTTGAGTTCGTAACGGTCGAGAACACGCCGGAGGTGCATAACCTAATCGTCTGTACCCTGTGCTCCTGCTACCCACGCGCTATCCTCGGCCGGCCGCCCGACTGGTACAAGAGCTTCAACTACCGCTCACGCGCTGTCGTTGAGCCGAGGGCCGTGATGAAGGAGTTCGGGCTGGAGATACCGGAGAACGTCCGCGTCGCCGTCCACGACAGCTCGGCCGATGTCCGGTATATGGTCCTTCCCATGCGCCCGCCCGGCACAAAGGGCATGAACGAGGAAGAGCTGACGGGACTCATCACGCGGGACGTCTTGATTGGGGTGAGTGTACCATCAGAACCGGTACGGGCGGGTTAACCGGGGCTCTACCAAGCAGACCGACAAAGCCAGTGATGGCCGACTCGCTTGCCACCTCCTGCTACTCCAGAAAAATCTTGAGGTAAGTTACGCCATCGAGTCCATCATCGTAATAGTCAGGCATTAGGTACCCGACTTTATATCCCAACGCCTGGTAAAAACTTCGCGCAACCTCGTTGGTCACAGGCGTGTCCACGTAGACTCCGCGCCCCGTCTTCTCTTGTACGAACCTCTCGGCGCGTCGCACGAGCGCCGAAGCGATACCCTGTCGCTTGAAATTCGGATTCACCGTCAAGCCATGCAGTTGTCCGAGCCGGTTCCACGCTCGAAACTCAACAGAGACGAATCCCAAAACCAGACTCTTCAGTGCAGAGCTCTCCGAATGGTCTTTCGGTAAGGCAACGAGCACCGTCCCGCTTGTTCCAGGTCTCTGACCAGTCGCTAAGTCGTCTAGTACGGCCAGTTGTCCCGCGATGTATCGCTCTTCCCATCCATTCTTCTCCAGCATTTGACGAACTCCCAAACGATGCTGTTCGGCATCGTAGATCACGATTTTGACCAAGCCTATTCTCTTGGCTTCGTTCATGGCGCGCTACTTCTACCTCAAGCGTCGTATAAACCCGGGCAGTAGTATGAAGGTATGATCGTTCGACACACAAAGTACGGCCAGCCACCAGCAAGAGAACTGACGGCTGACCGCTAAAATCTGACCGCTTGCTAACTAGCCGCTTTCTCTTCCTCCCTCTCGTTCGCGGCGAGCACCTTTTCGACGAGGTTGGGCGGCACCTCCTCGTAGTGGTCGAACTCGACGTGGAAGTTCGCACGGCCGCCGGTGATGGAGCGCAGATCCCGGGCGTAGGTGAGCATTTCGATCTGCGGCACCTCGGCCTGCACCACCTGCCGTTCGCCGCGCTGCTCGATGCCCATCGGCCTCCCCCGCCGACCCGAGAGGTCGCCCATGATATCGCCGACGAGCTCCGTGGGTGCCAGGACCTCCACCTTCACGTACGGCTCCAGAAGGACCGGTCGGGCCTTCTCGAAAGCGTTCTTGAACGCCATGGATCCGGCCACCTTGAACGCCGCCTCCGAGGAGTCGACCGAGTGGAAGGCGCCGTCGTAGAGCCGGACCTTCACGTCCACCACGGGATAGCCTGAAAGGGCGCCCTCGTTCATCGCCTCGAGGATGCCCTTCTCGACCGCTGGGATGAACTGGCGAGGTATAGCCCCGCCGACGATGGCGTTCTCGAACTCGAAGCCCGAGCCGCGGGGCAGGGGCGAGAGCTCGATCCTCGCGTCCCCAAACTGGCCTCTTCCTCCGGTCTGCTTCTTGTAGCGACCCTGCGCCTGGGCGGACGCCGAGATCGTCTCCTTAAACGGAACTTTGGGCGCCCGGGCGTCCACCTCGACCCCGTAGCGGTGTGCGATCCTCTCGATGGCGAACTCGACGTGCATCTGCGCAAGCCCCGAGAGGATATCCTCCCTGGTGTCCTCCGAGCGCTGAAGTCTCAAGGACGGATCCTCGTCGATGACCCGCTTGATCGCCTCGAAGACCTTCTCCTCCTCGCCGCGCGCCTTCGCCCCTACCGCGAACGCCGTCGTCGGCTCCGGCAACGGCACAGGCGCGAAGGAGATGAGGGTTTCCGGGCGGCACAAAGTGTCGAAGGTGTGCGTATCCTTGAGCTTGGCCACCGCGATGATGTCGCCCGCCACTGCCTCGTCTACAGGGACGCGGTCCTTGCCCATGAGGTGCGAGACGCCGCCGAGCCGCTCGGTAGACCCCGTACGCGGGTTCGTCAGGGTCTCGTCCGAGCGGCAGCGCCCGCTCACGACGCGAAGCACGCTCAGACGCCCCGCGTATGGGTCTACGTAGGTCTTGAAGACGTAGGCGGCGAAGGGGCCGTCCGGGTCGCAGGGAACCTCCTCGCCCTCTTCGGTGATCCAGCGGGAACGATCCACCGGGCTCG
>JALZFJ010000118.1 GCA_030867425.1 Actinomycetota bacterium
AAGAGATACTGGAAGCCATCGAGATCTCTTTTCCCGAAGCAGGGGCCGTCGCGTTCCAGACGGGTTTCGACGCGTGGCGCGAGGTCGTGGACGCCGAAGGGATCGAACCCACCATCGAGGCTTACGAGTAACGATCAGGCTTGGTTGACTCGTAAGAGCACAGAGCGCAATGGATCCCCAGCCGAGCTACCCTCCTCTACTTGCCCGACCAATTATTTATTGTTTAAGATAAAGTAGTTGAATAAAGTGTTTGGGATCGACAAAAGGGCCGTCGCGAATGGCTCGCGGAAGAAGGTCACATGCATTACGACGTTCGGAAGTGGTACGGGTCTTTCGAGGACGTGTTGCATGAGGGCGGGCCTCCCGGTGAGAGTTCCCTTCGCAAGGCGGTGGTTGCGGCTGTGATCCACAACCCGTTTTCTGGCCGGTATGTGGATGACCTTAGCGGGTTGACCGACCCGAGCGCCGAGCTTGGCTTTGAACTGGCGGAACGCGCCAAGGTGCTGTTGGAAGGCCGGCCTGTGGAGAGCTACGGTAAGGGAGGGTTAGCGGGCGTAAACGGGGAGCAGGAACACATCGTCGCCTGCATCACCACAGTCTTCGGCGACGCCCTGCGAAAGGGTGTCGGCGGGGGGAAGGCCTGGATATCCTCCTCAACGAAGGTTGGCTTTGCCGGCGAGATGCTCGATATCCCGCTCGCTTACAAAGACGCGCTGTACGTCAGGTCCCACTACGACACGGTAACCTTGAGGATACCCGACGCGCCCCGCCCGGATGAGTTGGTCATCGCCGTGGCCGTGGCGACCGGCGGAAGGGTGCATCACCGCACCGGCGGACTCGCCAAGGAGGAAGCCGTAAAGGACGGACTCAGATGAGCGTAGCGATCGTCAACATCGGTGACTCTCACCGCGGCGACCTTACCGGCTCTAGGATATCTGGCGACGCCCTCGTCTGTGAGGACGATCGAATCTCCTGGATCGGTGATTCGGGCGAGGTCGGTCGCGCGGACCACGAGACCGTCATAGATGCGAACGGAGCCGCGCTCGTCCCCGGGTTTATCGACTCTCATGTTCACATAACGTTCGGCGACTACACTCCGCGGCAGCGCACGGTTGGGTTCCTGGAGAGCTACCTGCACGGGGGCATGACCCGCGCGATCTCCGCTAGCGAGGTCCACGTTCCCGGTCGTCCCAACGATGTTACCGGGGTGAAGGCCCTCGCGATAGCCGCGGAGCGTTGTTTCAGGGATTACCGTCCGGGCGGCGTCGCCGTGCACGCCGGCTCGGTCATTCTGGAACCGGAGTTGACTGCAGAGGACTTCTCGGAGCTAAGAGAGGCCGGAGTCTGGCTGGCAAAGGCCGGGTTCGGCGCCTTCGAGACACCAATGGATTACGTGCCCGTCGTCCGCGCAGCCCAGGAGGCAGGGCTCATTGTCATGTCTCACACCGGCGGCGGTTCGATACCTGGTAGCCAGTCGAAGATCGATGCTGAGACGTTGCTCGCGATGCGCCCCAACATCGCCGGGCATGTCAACGGAGGACCGACGGCGCTGGAACCAGAGGAGAACGCCCGCATGGTCGAAGAGGGCGAGGGCATCGCCCTCCAACTCGCGCAGGCAGGAAACCTGCGCTCCGCCATCAACATTGCGAAGCGCGTACTGGAAGCTGACTGCCTCGAACGCCTCCTCATCTCCACCGACACCCCTACCGGCACAGGCATGGTTCCGCTCGGGCTCCTGCACCTCATGGCTGAACTTGCCTCGCTGGGGCCGCTCTCCGGCCGCCAGGCCATCGCTGCCGTAACAGGCAGCGTCGCGGAGGTCTACGGGTTGGACGTGGGGAAGATCGAGCCCGGCAAGCCCGCGGATTTGCTCCTGATCGACGCTCCGGTCGGCTCGGCGGCACGAGAGGCGGTGCAGGCCCTGGAGACCGGGGACGTACCGGCGGTGGCTGTCGCAATCACGGCCGGGGTCGTACGTTTTACGAAGAGCCGTAACACCCCAGTGCCACAGCGTTCGGTCAGCGTACGCTCAGGGCAGGAATCGTCCGATATCGTCTCCCGCTAGAAAGGCACCAATTGCGCGGCATACTCTTTTCGCAGATGCAGCCCCCCGAGGAGTGGGACGCCGAGTTTCACGATTGGTACAACGCCGAGCACATACCCGCGCGGCTTGCCCTGCCGGGGTTCGATGCGGCGATCAGGTACCGCGTCGTGGAGGGCGACCCGAAGTACCTGGCGGTCTACGAGATATCTGACATGTCCGTCCTAAAGACGCCGGAGTACCAGCGTTTGAAGGATGACCCTTCGGACCGGACAAAGTGGATGCTGGACAACGTCTCCGGGTTCACCAGGTACACCTGCGAGGAGCAATCAGACACTGGCCCCCACGGCTCCGGAGACTATCTCTTCGTTGTGGCCTTCTCGGTGCCGGAGAGCGACGAGCCCGACTTCGACGACTGGTACGAAAATGAGCATATCGACCTGCTGATGAAGGCCGATGACTGGCTCCGCGTCCGACGGTATAAAGTGATCTCCGGCGAGGGCGGAGACTGGACACACCTGGCGCTCCACGAGCTGGCCTCCTTGGAAGTCATGTCGTCTGCGGAACGGGAGGCGGCCCGCAAGGGCCCCAAGCGGGACGCGCTCACAGACAGGCCATGGTTCGGGAAGTCTGGCCGGTGGATTTACCAGACGATCCACCGAGCCTAGCGACAGGAGACAGAGATTAGACCTCTCACACCCGGAGTAGTCTCACTCAGCCCTAGGGCTTATTTAGCTCCTTGGGGGCCGATGCTTATTAGGTAAACGAGAGTTCGCCTCCTACGATATGATCCGTAGCCACACTATTAAAATATGTAAGACATTATATGTAAGACATTATATGTAAGACATTAGGCGCATGTCCGTCAAACTGTTGACCCGTACAGCGGCATCGATAGCCGTTGGGATGAATCTTGTGAGTAACCTGGACGCATTCCCCTGAGCGAGCGCGAATATAGGAGTCCG
>JALZFJ010000121.1 GCA_030867425.1 Actinomycetota bacterium
CGGCACCGGCAAGTCGACCGTCGCCGCGGCGCTGGCGAGGGCGCTCGACGCTCCTATCTTCGCCTCGGACGTCGTGCGCAAGGAGCTGTCGGGGAAGGCCGGTCCTGCACCGACGGCGTGGGAGCAGGGCTTGTACGCGCCCGAGCGGGTCGAGGCGACGTACGAGCGCCTCATTGAGTTGGCGAGACAAACGCTCGCCGCCGGCCGCGCGGCCATCCTCGACGCGACCTTTCTTGAGGGCAAGCGGCGGGAGCGGCTCGCGGCCGTCTCACGATCAGCAGGCGTGCCGCTCGTCCTTGTGGAGACGGTCTGCGACGAGGAGGCCGCTCTCGAGCGAATCCTCATGCGCGCCAGGCGTGGCGACTCGCGGTCCGACGCCACAGTCGAGGTCTACCGACGCCAGCGCGCTGCTACCCTGGCCTCGCCGCCACCCTTACCGTCCGGCGCTGTTCATGTCCTGGTAGACACCGACGCCGGTGGTCCCGTCGACCTCGACCCCGTGCTGGCGGCCTTACGAGGCGAGACCATCATTGCCGCGCGGGTCCCGGGTACGTAGGATGTCGTTGAGCTTAAGAGCGCGGACACCGACCGGGCTGAACCGCCACGTGCCGTTCGGCCGTGCCGGCTCCAGACGAGGTGCCATCGGTGCGGGCGCAGGGGAAGTAATAAAGGTTCGAAGAGAGGAGTTCTCGTGGTCGTTCTGAGGAAGACGTTGTTGGCCACCGACGACTCCGCGGAGTCCGCTCGCACCGTCGACATGGCGGTAGGGCTGTCCAACGGGCTCGGTTCGGAGCTGCACGTGGTCCACGTAGGACACGTGCCGAGCGTCTACGTGCCCCCGGAATCCAAGGTACTTGATCCCGAGGAGCTCCAGGACAGGATGCGCGAGCGCGTCGAGGGCGAGCGCGAGAGGCTCGAGGAGGAGGTAAGGAAGATAAGAGAGGCCGGCGGGAAGGTCGCAAAGGCCACGCGAGGTTCGGTAGGGCCGCCAAGGAGATCGTCCATCTCTCCAAGGACTGCACGCCGACCTCGTGATCCTGGGAAGCCGCGGCTTCGACCCGATAAGGCGGGCCGCGATGGGTAGCGTCTCGGACTCCGTGGTCCGCTATGCTCACTGTCCCGTGCTGGTGGTCCGGTAGGAAGACGAGGGAGAGGCTCGTGGGTGCCCTCAGAAAGGGTGGCCGGGCGCGAGAACCGACCAGAAGACGTAAAGGGGGTTGTCGATATGACGAGCAATGTGCTGAAGATCATGCTGGCCACCGACGGGTCCGATGATGCAGCCCTCTCCGCCAGGGCAGCCGTCGACATAGCCCGGAAAACCGGATCCGAGCTCCATGTCGTCCACGCCTGGCACTCTGTGCCGTCCACCCGATTCGAGTCCTACATACACGCTCAGCTAAAGCAGGAGGCACGGGAGGTGCTCGCCGAGCAAGTAGAGCGCATTAAGGGCGACGGAGCAAACGTCGCGGAGGCCCATCTCAGGGAGGGGCCGGCGGTCGACGAGATCCTGGACCTGGCGGAAGAGGTCGGCGCGGACCTGATAGTGATCGGCAGCCGGGGCCTGGGACCTGTGAAGCGGGTCGTTCTGGGCAGCGTCTCGGAGGGCGTCGTACACCACGCGACCTGCCCCGTACTCGTGCTCCGCGGAGGCGAGTGGCCTCCGGAGCGGGTGGTGATCGGGGACGAAGGCTCGGAGGCGGCAGAGGAGGCAGGGGAGCTGGCGGCAGGCATAGGGAGGCTGGTCGGGGCGAGGGTGATCTTGGTGCGGGCTTACCGAAAGCTACCACAGATGGACGTTGAGGGACGTGAGCTCAACGCGCGGGTGGCGGACGACGAGCTCAGGCGCGAGGAGAGGAAGCTCTGGGAACGAGCGATGCAGATACAGGAGGCCCACGAAGTCCGGCCCGCGGTTCGCCTCTCCGCCGGCGACCCCGCGGCCCGCATCCTGGAAGCCGCGGAGGAGGGAGACGCCTCCGAGAAGGCGCTTATAGCCGTCGGCAGCCGCGGTTTGGGGACGATGCGGCGCATGAGGCTCGGCAGCGTCTCGACCAAGGTCTTGCGCGCCGCCAAGGGCCCGGTCTTGATCCACCCACATCCCGGCGATGTCCACTAACGACGGGCGTGAGAGCCCGGGAGGTGACCACGCTGGGAGG
>JALZFJ010000142.1 GCA_030867425.1 Actinomycetota bacterium
CGGTCACTCCGACCGGCGGACGTCCGATGCCGATGCGCACCCGCACGAAATCTGCCCCCAGGTGCTGAATGATAGAGCGCAGGCCGTTATGGCCTCCCGCTCCGCCGCCGTACTTGACCCGCACGGAGCCTGCCGGAAGGTCCAAATCGTCGTGCACGACGACGATCTGCTCAGATTTGTACCCGGCGAGCGCGGAGCCCGAGTTGTTCATATACGTCGTCGGCTTGAGGAGCGTTACGTTCTGGAGGCCGAAAACCACCGGGGCGGTCTCGGCCTTCTTCTTGGAACGCCAGGAGCCTCCGTGTCGCTTTGCGAGCTCGTCGGCCACGAGAAAACCGACGTTGTGGCGGGTGCGCTCGTAGGAGCGGCCCGGGTTGCCGAGACCCACGACGACTTCGAAGGGCGACTTCGCGGCGCCACCGGTAGGTTCCTCGCTCGCCCGAGGCTCGGAACGGGCGCCGAAGAGGCGCGAGAGCCTAAGGCTGGAGATTCTGTCCAGCGGGGCCCGTCTCCCTCTCTTCGACGGGGATCTCCTCGGTCCCCTCTTCGACCTCGGCCTCCTCGGCCTCCGTCTCGTCGGACGGCTCCTCGACGATGCCAGCGGCCTCCATCTCCTCGTCGGAGACCTCCGTCGGCGGCGTCACGGTTACGGCGACCTCCTCTTCTTCGGAGATGAGTGTAACGCCTTCGGGGAGCTCCACGTCGGCCAAGGTGAGGTTCTCGCCGATCCCAAGGTTCGAGACGTCGACCGTCACCTCCCGGGGGATGTCCCCCGGCAAGGACTCGACCTCGACCTCGTAAGCGACCTGGTCCAGGACGCCGCCATCGATGACCCCGGGGGACTCGCCGACGACCGCCAGGGGCACCGTGACCACGATCCGCTCGCGCATGTTCACCGGCGCGAAGTCTACGTGCACAAGCTTGCCCGAGACAGGGTCTCGCTGCACGTCTACGACGCGGGCCGTTAGATCTTGGCCCCCGAGCTCCACGTCGTAGAGCGCGTTGTCGCCGACGTGCTGCAAGGTGTAGTCCACGACCTTTACGGGGACCGCGAGCACGGTGCTCTTCCCGTCCCCGTCGCCGTAGAGGACGGCCGGTAACATGCCCTGACTCCTCAGGCGCCGGGCGTCGTTCTTGCCCCGGCCCTCGCGTTCCCTCGCCTGCAAGCTTACGTTCTCTCTTGCCATGATCTACACTCCTGAAATGGTTCCTAAAAAAGCTGGTTCTCGCCCATGAAGACCTCGCTTACCGACTCGTCCGAGAAGACGTTCCGTATGGTGTTGGCCAGCAGTGGGGCGATCGTGAGCACGCGTATCTTATCGCGCGGCTTGTCCTTCTTCAAAGGCAGCGTATCGGTGACGATGACCTCCTTTATCGGGGACTCCTCGAGCCGCTCGTACGCCGGGCCTGCGAACACGGGATGCGTCGCCGCCGCGTAGACCTCCGTCGCCCCCCAGTCGAGAATGCTCTCCGCGGCGCCCACGGTGGTCCCGCCGGTGCTTATTATGTCGTCTATAAGGATGGCCTGCCTGCCCTTCACCTCGCCGATGACGTGCGTGACCTCCGACTGGCCCGTCTGGCGGCGTAGCTTGTTCACGATAGCCCACGGCAACCCCAAATGATCCGCCAAGCGCTTGGCCACCTTCACCTCCCCGGTGTCTGGGGCGACGACCACCGCGTCCTCGGCGTCCTTGAAGCCCTGCCCGGTGAAGTAGTCCACGAACGTGTGCATCGCGGTCAGGTGGTCTACCGGGAAGCTGAAGAAGCCTTCGATCTGGCCGACGTGCAGGTCCATCGTCATCACCCTGTTGGCCCCGGCGGTCAGAATCATGTTCGCCACCAGCCGCGCCGTTATCGGCTCGCGGGGCTTGGTTTTCCTGTCCTGCCGAGAGTAGGCGTACCAGGGGATGACCGCGACGATGCTCCCCGCCGACGCCCTCGTGGCCGCGTCCACCATGATCAGAAGTTCCATGAGGTTGTCGTTCACCGGCTCGCCAAGGGACTGGACGATGAACACGTCCGCGCCACGGATGCTCTGCCCGTAGCGGGCGTACATCTCCCCGCCCGGGAACTTCGTGATCTCGACCTCGCCCAGATCCACGTCCAAACGCTCGGCTATGCTCTCGGCAAGCTTCGGGTAGCCACTCCCGGAGAAGAGTAGTAGCTTGTTTTCTGCCGTCCGTTCTAAATGGCCGTTGCGCATCTCGCGATTTATCCCTCCGTCTCTTGACCCACTGCTCTAGCCGTCTCAGTTCTTCTTCCCGTCCCCCGCTTGGCCCTCTTTCGCCTCGTCCTTGGGGGCGTCCCGGATCACGCGCGCCGGCATCCCGACGGCGAGCTTGCCCGGCGGGATGTCCTTGTTCACCACGCTCCCGGCCCCCAGGTAAGCATCCTCGCCAATGGTCACCGGCGCTATGAGGTTCGTGTTAATCCCGATGAAGACGCCATCTTCTATGGTGGTGCGGTGCTTGTTCTTCCCATCGTAGTTCGCCGTGATCGTACCCGCCCCGAGGTTCGCTCCCTCCCCGATCTCCGCATCTCCTACGTAGGAGAGGTGCGGCACCTTGCTCTTCGCCCCCACCTTCGTGTTCTTTACCTCGCAATAGGCCCCGACCTTCGAAGCCTCTCCCAAGACCGTTCCCGGCCTCAAGTACGCGTACGGACCGACACTTGCGCCGGGCCCGACCGCAGCACCCCGCCCGACCGAGTGCTCCACGAGCGCCCCGTCGCCCACCACCGTGTCCGAAAGGTCTGTGCTCGGACCGATCACGCAATCCGAGCCAATCGTCGTCTCCCCGCGCAAGAACGTCCCCGGCAGGATAACCGTGTCGCGCCCGATCTCCACCGCAGCCTCTATGTGGGTGCTGACCGGGTCCCGGACCGTCACGCCCCTCCTCATGTGCTCGTCGAGGATGCGCCGCCGGACGATCTCCTCGGCCTTGGCAAGGTGGGCCCGGTCGTTGACCAGGTTCGCCTCTTCTAGGTTCTCGACCCGGTGGGTCACCGCCCGACTCTTACTACCGATGATCTCCAAAACATCCGTAAGGTAGAGCTCGCCCTGCGAATTGTCCGTGCCGACGAGCGCAAGCGCCTGCCGGATCTCCGAAAGCTCGAAGGCGTAGAGCCCCAGGTTGACGAGATTGATCCGCTTCTCGGCCTCTGTCGCGTCCTGTTCCTCGACGATCCGGACGACACCAGCATCCTCTGTTACCCTTCCCAAGCCCGTCGCGTCCTCGAGCTCCGCTATCAGGACCGTCGCCCCCACCCCCGCCGAGCGGTGACGCTCGACGAGCCCGGCGAGCGTCTTGCCCGATATGAGCGGCCCGTCGCCGTTCACGACGAGGAGGACTCCCTCTTCGTCGTCTATAGCCTTCAAAGCCACGCGCACTGCATCACCTGTCCCCCTCTGTTCCTCTTGCAAGACGGGGACTACCCCTGACGGCAGGACGGCTTTCACCTCGTCGGCCTGGTGGCCTACGACGACCAGGGTCCTCTCGGGGCCTACCGGCTCCAGCGCGGAGATCACATAGTTCACCATCGGCACGCCGCAGATCGTGTGTAGCACCTTGGCCTTATTGGACTTCATCCGGGTACCCTTACCGGCCGCGAGAACCGCGGCAAAGATCGGCGCACTTTCGCGCTGGATCATAGGCTTCTCCGTAACTCCCTCTGCCACGCCATCGACCTCGCGAGTCCCTGCCCGGACCCACGGGCTGGGGCGGCAGGATTCGAACCTGCGATCCCGGGACCAAAACCCGGTGCCTTGCCACTTGGCCACGCCCCAAACTATGGAGGCCGTCATTCTGAGCGACGCTCGCCTTGTCGACGCGATTATACAAGAGCCTCTTTTGGCTATCAGCGTTTCAGCCCCGTCAGCGATCAGCTGTCAGGTTTTGCGAGCGGCGTCCATCAAAGCATCGTTACCCCGTGGGACAGGGGCTCGCAGGCGGCGACGAAGGGCGCCCGTAACATACGCTCCGCGGCATGAGCTTCCTCTTCGGAGCCGAAGATGCCGAAGACCGCCGTCCCGGTCCCGGTCATCGAGACCCCTATAGCACCCGCGAGCAAAAGCTCCTCCTCCAGCGCCTGTACCTCGGGCACGAGGCCCTTCGTCACCGGCGCGAGGTCGTTGCCCAAGCCCTTCGCGAGGGCCGCGAGGTCACCCATGCGCAGGGCCTTCGTGATCCGGGCGACGAAGGTGCTACCCACCCTCGGCTGTTCGTCGTAGGCGCGGTAGATCTCCGCCGTCCCTACCCCGCCCACCGGCTTGGCGACGACAAAGGTGTGCGGCGGTGGCGCCGGAAGGGGGCTCAAGACCTCTCCTATCCCCTCCCCTACCGCCGTGCCACCCGAGACGCAAAACGGGACGTCCGTTCCGACCCGCAGCCCGACCCCTCGCAGCTCCGAGTCGCTTAAGCCTAGTCCGAAGAGCTGGTTCAGACCCACGAGCGCAGCGGCCGCATCCGCCGAACCGCCTCCGAGTCCAGCCCCCGCAGGGACCACTTTACGGAGATGCAACCGTACCGGAAGCCTAAGGTCGACGACCTCCCCGAGCAACCTCCACGCCTTGTAAACGGTGTTCTCTTCGCGTGGCCCGATGTGAGCGTCCTCCGGCTCGACGATGAACTCGAAGCCTTCCTCAATACATTTGATCTCCACCTCGTCGGCCAAAGATATGCTTTGCATGACGGTCGAGATCTCGTGGTACCCGCCGCTTCGTACCCCTCGCACCTCGAGGGCGTAGTTGACCTTCGCGAACGCCTTTAAGCGCACCTTCTTCAAACTACCTCCGAGAGGAGGCGCGAGACCGCCACAAAATCTTCGGGTCGTAGCTCCTCGGCCCGCACCCCCGGCCCGTAACCCAGAGCACGCAGAGCATCCAGGGCCTCCTCACGTAGCGTCCCCGGCAGGTTGTTGACGAGCCTCTTGCGGCGGCTCTTGAAAGAGGCGAGCACCAGTTTCTTCGCGTGGTCATAGTCCTCCGGGAACTCTCGCCGCTTCATCGCCACGACCGCCGACCAAACATTGGGCGGCGGGTCGAACACGTTTGGCGAGACCCTGTGCTCCACGCGCACCTCCGCGAGGAGCTGCACGAGGATCGCGTAGGCGCCGTAGTCCTTTGTCTTCCTCGTCGCGGCCATCCTCCGCGCCACCTCGAGCTGCACCATGAAGCGCAGCTCCGAAAGTGAATCCGCCTCTTCCAACAGCTTCAACACGAGGGGTGATGCGACGTTGTAAGGGAGGTTCGCGATGAATTTATTCGGCCGCGGGTCGAGAGATGCGTAGTCTAAGGTCAAGGCGTCCCCCTCGCTAACGAGGACGTTCCGGTGTGGTTTCAGGGCCACGTGCAGGGCAGGGAGCACGTCCGGGTCGAGCTCTACGGCGTAAACTAGCTTTGCCCTCTCAGCGAGGACGGTGGTGAGGGCGCCGCGGCCCGGTCCCACCTCAAGGACTATATCGTTGTCGGTAACGCCTTGAGCAACGATGCGGGCAGTATTCGGGTCTATTAGGAAGTGCTGGCCGAAGCGTTTCTTGGGGGTTCCTTTTCGGGTCGGCACAATGTGTGCGGCTAGACTTCTAGCGGGAGGCTGAAGACGTTGCGGGCATTGCGGCTGGTGAGGGTACCGAACTCACCCTTGTCCATACCGACTTGTTCGGCGACGAAAGAGGCCGTGTGAACCACGTATTTGGGCTCGTTTTTCTTCGTGCGCACCGCTTGCGGGCTCAGGTAAGGGGCGTCGGTCTCGACGAGGATCCGCTCCGGGTCGAGCGTGCCCAGGATCTTCGCCGTCTCGCTGTTTTTGTAGGTGACGTTCCCCGCGAGCCCCACATAGTAGCCGCGTTCAGTGGCCTCCCTCGCCTCGCGCTCCCCGCCCTCGAAGCAGTGTAGGACGATCGGGACCCGGGCGCGGCTCAACACGGCCATCGTCTCGTCGAACGCCTCACGCGAGTGGACTATGAGGGGCAATCGCGTATCGTTGGCGAGCGAGATCACGTCTTCGAAGAGCGCACGTTGGATCTCCTTCAGCCAGTCTCCCCGATAGTAGTCAAGCCCCACCTCTCCCAAGGCCACGATCCCCGGCGACTCCGAGAGCTCCGCAAGCGCCTCCAGATCCGGCGCCGTGTAAGTACCTGCGTTGTGCGGGTGTATCCCCGCCGAGGAGTACACGTTCGGCAGCGCCGCTGCCAGCTTCGCCCCTTCTTGCGAGTCCTCTAAGTCCGTCCCGATGTTCACCACGGCGAGCACTCCCGCCTCCGCCGCTCCTTCAATCGCCTTCTCCGGCGAGACCGCGAGCCGCAAGAGGTGCGTGTGCGAATCTACGAACAT
>JALZFJ010000046.1 GCA_030867425.1 Actinomycetota bacterium
ATGGCCCGCCTCAAACCTTCTGTCCTTGCTCGTCGTACTCGTACCAACCCTTGCCGGTCTTGCGCCCCAGCTCACCCTTCTCGTACCTCTCGGCGACCGATTTCTTGGGCTTCACGCTCTCGTCGCCGGTCTCCTCGTAGCGGGCCATACGCACGTGATAGTTGACGTCGATGCCCGTAAGATCCATGAGCTCGAAAGGGCCTATCGGATGACCCAAAGCCGTCTTGCACGCCGTGTCGATGTCCTCAAAAGAGGCAACGCCGTTCTCGTAGAGATCGACGGCCTCGTCCATCAAAGCGCCCAAGATGCGGTTGGCGACAAAGCCAGAGACCTCTTTTTCGAGGATAATGGGCGCCTTACCGATCCTGCGGGTCAGCTCGACAGCGGTCTCTATAGTGGCGTCCGAGGTCTCGAGGTTGCGGACCACTTCGACGCACTCCATCACCAGCGCGGGGTTGAAGAAGTGCATGTTACACACCCTGTCGGGCCTGCTCGTGGCATCGGCGATCCGTGAGCTCACGATGGTCGAGGAGTTGGTCGACAGGATCGCGTGCTCCGGGGCCAATTCGTCGAGCCTTGCGAAGATGTCGCGTTTGACATCGAGTTTCTCGACCGCAGCCTCGATGACGTAGTCGGCGCCAGAGGCGGCATCCTCGAGATCGGTGGTGAAGATCATCCTGCCGAAGGCCGCGTCCACCTCGTCTTGCTCGATCCGGCTCTTCTCGACGTTACGTTTCATGCGGCTCTCAAGTTGCTCCTGGGCCTTCCATAGCATGTCTTCGTCCACGTCCTGGACGAGCACGTCGTAGCCCGCGAGGGCGCAGACCATCCCGATTTGGGACCCCATCGCCCCCGAGCCCACGACGAGTATCTTGTTTATCTGGTCTACGTTCGGCTCCACCCTCTCCCTACCTTCCCTTAAAATCCGGTTCACGCTTCTCCAAGAAGGCCGAGGTGCCCTCCCGTTTGTCTTCGCTGGTGAGCAAGATTGCTTGCGCGAGGCGCTCGATGAGCAGCCCAGTCCTCTGATCGGTCTCATAACCGGCCTGCACTGCGAGCCTAGCGAGCCTCACGGCGAGAGGCCCCTTTGTGAGCACCTGCTCCGCCGTCTCCTTGACCGCGTCCATCAGGTCCTCCTGCGGGACGACCTTCGAGACAAGCCCTGAGGACAGTGCCTCCTCTGCGTCCATCAGCCGGCCCGTCATGATCATCTCCAACGCCCGGCCCTTGCCGATGTGGCGGGCGAGCCGCTGCGTCCCGCCCGCTCCCGGCAGGATCGCGAGCGTGACCTCCGGCAGCCCGAACCTTGCGTTCTCGGACGCGATTCTTATGTCACAGGCCATCGCGAGCTCGCACCCGCCACCTACAGCATATCCGTTGACGGCGGCTATGGTCGGCTTCTCGTAAGCCTCGACCTCATCGTAGACGGCCTGCATTGCCGGGGCCAGGGCATCGAACATCGTCCTTTCTCTTAGCTCCCCGATGTCCGCACCCGCGGCGAACGCCTTATCTCCCGCGCCGGTGAAGACGACGACCCCAGCTCGATCGTCATGCCTGAACCCAGCGAGGGCGCTCTTTATATCGCCCAAGACTTGCGCGTTCAGGGAGTTGCGGGAGTCGGGACGGTTTATGGTAATCGTACCGACGTTCTCCTCGATCGAGGTTATGAGCGTCTCGTACTCGGACACGCATTGCCTCCTTCTCTAGCGACCCTTCTTGTTGCCGTCTTCGTCGTACTCGTAGACACCGCGCCCCGACTTTTTACCGTGATGCCCGGCCGCGACGAGTTTGTAGAGCAATGGCGACGGTCGGTACTTTTCTCCCAGCATCTCGTGCAGGTATTCGAGGTTCCTCAAGCGCGTGTCGAGCCCTACGAGGTCGGCCAGCTCCAAAGGCCCCATCGGGTATCCCAAACCCAGCTTGAGGGCCTTGTCTATATCCGCCGCGCTCGCCACGCTCTCGACGAGCATGTTCATCGCCTCATTGCCGACCAGACAGTTGATGCGGCTCGTAACGAAGCCAGGAAACTCGTTGACCTCAACAGTCTCCTTGTCCATCCTCTCGGCGACGCTGCGGGCGGTGTCAACCGTCTCGTCGGTTGTCTCGAGGCCCCGGATCAGCTCGACGAGCTTCATCTTGTGCGCCGGGTTGAAGAAATGCATGGCGATGCAGCGGTCAGGACGGTTCGTCCCGGCGGCGATCTCCGTCGGGCTCATGGTCGAGGTGTTGGTGGCGAGCACGGCATGCTCTGGGCACCATTCGTCGAGTTCGCCAAAGATCTCGAGCTTTAAGTCCATCTTCTCCGGCGCGGCCTCTATCACGAGGTCTGCTTTGGAGATAGCCACCTTGAGGTCTTCGGTGGTAGTGATACGCTCCAGCCCCTCGCGCATCGCTTCTTCGTCAAGCTTGTCCCTCTCGATAGCCTTGCTCATGTCCTTTTCGATACTTTCTACGGCGTTCTCTAGCACCTCGATGCTCACGTCCTGTAACCTCACGTCGAAGCCACCCAAAGCCGCAGCGTGGGCAATGCCACGACCCATCACGCCCGCTCCGACGACAGCAACCCTTTTAACTTCCACGCTCACCACTCCTCTCTCCTTGGACCTCCAGCGCCTCCGCTGCAATTCTCCCTAAGCTCGTCGCGCTTTTTTTGACACCGTCTGCTCGTTCGGTCTTCGGGAAGTCGGGGAGGGCGAGTTGGCTGACGAGCCCCGCCACAAGCTCGAGCAGGGTTTCGGATCGTTCCTTCGTCATCTTCTTCTCCCTTGGATCATGGCTCGGTTTCGGATAGAACGCGCCGGCTCCCGCGCGCATCCTGCGCACCCACCTCTGTTCACCGGCTTCTGCCTAGCGGAAGGCCGGCATACTGGTGATGGCGTTCCCGAGGACCAGGGTGCACCTCGCTCGTGTCCTCGTAGGTCAGAACGCTCTCCAGGTTATTGGCGTGGCGCAAGACTGGGTAGTCGAGCGTGATGCCGTTGCCGCCGAGGATGGCGCACCTCCCGCGCTATCGCGATGGTCTCCCTAACGTTGTTGAGCTTGCTGATGGAGATGTGCTCGAGGCCAAGGTTCGCTAGTCCTTCACCCGCCCGATGTGCAACGCGAGTAGCCTGCCCATGTTTATCTCGAACATCATGTCCACCAGCTACTGCTGAGCGAGCTGGAAACCGGCGATAGTAACCAGCCCCTTTTCCGTATCTCCTCCCGATCTACCTCGCTTTCGCCGTCTTCTCCTGCTCTCTCTCCTGGAGCTCGCGCCAGAGGATCTTGCCAGACCCACTCTTGGGCAGCTCGTCTATGAACTCGACCGAGCGTGGGTACTTATAGGCAGCCATCTTGCCCTTGGCCCAGCCGACTATGTCCTCCTCCGCGACGTTGCCCTTCTCTTCTTCCCTGAGAACAACCATCGCCTTAGCCGCCTCGCCGCTGCGCTCGTCGGGAATGCTTATGACGACGGCCTCCTGGATGGCCGGGTGCTCATAGAGGACGGATTCGACCTCTGCCGGCCAGACGTTGTAGCCGGAGACGTTGATCATGCGCTTGAGCCTGTCGACCATGAAGAAGTAACCCTCTTCGTCCATCATCCCGATGTCACCGGTCCTCAAGAAACGCTTGCCATCCCGCTCGAAGAAGGCCTCCTCGTCGGCCTCGGGCCGGTTCCAGTAGCCTCTCATCACCTGCGGACCCGAGGAGACGATCTCACCCTCCTCCCCCACGCCCACCTCTTCGAGGGTCTCCGGGTTCACCACACGCGAGTCCACGTCGAACGCAGGCACTCCGAGGCACTGCAGCTTGGGTCTGTCTGGCGGGTTCATGTGCGTCTGGGCGACGGTCTCCGAAAGACCATAGCCCTCCGCGTAGCGGATGCCGGTAAGCTCCTCGAGCTTCTCGCCGACGGCTTCCGGCATCGCGGCTCCGCCTCCGCCGACGAACTGGAACGAGGAGAGGCTGTACTCGTCTATCTTCGGGTTGGAGAGGAAGTCCACGACCATCGTCGAGATGTTCGTCCAGTGGGTGATGTGGTGGCGTTCCACCAGCTTTGCTGCGAGCTCCCTGTCCCAGCGGGTCATCAGCACCGTCATGCCGCCCGTGAAGACCGGCGCGTTCATGCTGTGCTCCATTCCGGTCACGTGGAAGAAGGGCAGGGTGCTCAAGGAGACGCTGTCGGACGTTATGTCGTTCCACAGGGCGGCCCCTATCAGGTTGGCGTTCAAGGTGCTGTGCGTGTGGATGCACCCTTTTGGCCGTCCGGTGGTTCCGGAGGTGTACGGCAGGAGTGCCATGTCGTCGGACCCGACTGACACCTCCTCCGGCGAACGCCCAGCTTTGAGTGCCACGTGCCAGGGGATGATCCTCTCGTCCTCGACCTCCTCCCGTGGCGCCGAGACCACGTCCGGCACGGTGAGGTCGGCCTCCTCTTCCAGGTAGTCTGAGTAGGCGGCGACGATAGCGCGCTCGAGGGGGCTCTCGCCGAGGAGGGGCGAGAGCTGGGGGTAGAGCTCCCCTCCGCAGATGGCCACCTTCGCCCCCGCGTCCTCCACGTAGTGGGTCAGCTCTTCGGTGACGCTCATCGGATTTACCGGCACGACCACCGCCCCGAGACGCAAGACAGCGTAGAAAGCGACGACGAACTGTGGGCTGTTCTGCATATACAGGATGATCCTGTCACCCTTCTTTACGCCGAGATCCTCCTGAAGGTATCCTGCGAGTCTCTTCACCTCCTCGTGCAGGCGCTCGTAGGAGATCGTGGTCCCGTAGTAGACGATGGCTGTCTTCTCCGGATACCTCTCCGCCGAGACCTTCAAGTTATACGGAACGCTCGTCTTTGGCAGCGTCAAGGTGCGCGGCATCCGCTTTGGCCAGAACTCGAAGTGCCTCTCGTTCATGCTCCTCCTTTCGTCGGCCCCCTCTTGTAGTAAAAGCCTGCCCGCATCGAGTTGCCAGAGGGCTTTCGTGTATCGACCATAGAAACCGGTCTTCAAGAGCCAGTCGCCGGGTCTTACCCCTTCGCAGCGGCTTACTCCTCCCCCGCAACCCTTTGTCGGCGACTCACTGGATAGATCCAACGGGACAGCTCCCTAATTACTCAGCTCTCACGCCTTACTTTGGTGCAATGTCGCGTGTAGGCTTAACGGCAAAACTCCTCCCGCCCTGCAAGTTATGTCCTCATGTCTATTCTAACAACGTCTGCAAAGGAGCCTGCCTTAAGACCTTATAAAACCTCATATAGTCGAGGAAGCACTCGCCGTAGGTGTGATAGGGGTGCTGCATTTGGTAGCCGGACGTGAACAAGCGCTCGGCGCTGAGGTTCTCGAAAAGAGCGAGGCGATCAACAGCGTTGAGGCCAAGGTGGCCGCCCTCAAGGAGGAGGTAGTGGAACTCGAGGCCGAGCAGGCGGCCAAAGACCCACTAGTTTCTCCTTGGGCTTCAGTTGTTAAACTGAACGTGCCGCGCCAGGGAAAAGATCGAGTGGCATGATCAGAGAAATGAGAGAGGATTGGCGGCGGTTCAAGGCAAGCAAGCCAGGCTATCGCTTCCGAGACCGTTACCGTCACCACCAGCAACGCAGCCGAGGTAGATTCGATTTTCAGAGGGTCCTCTTCATCGTCAGCGGGCTCACGATCGCGATCGCGAGCCTCGTCTTGGCGCCCTTGCCGGGTCCCGGTATGGGCACCTTCCTCCTGGGCCTGGCAATCATCGCTGGCGAGCTTCGGATCGTCGCCCACTTCTTGGATTGGGCCGAGGTGAAACTCAGAGAACCGGCGCGACGGGCCAAAGGCGCCTGGGCGAGCTGGCCGCGGTGGGCAAGGATCCTGATCGGTGTGGTGGTTTGGATTGGTAGCGTCGCATTTGGGCTGTGGGCCCTGTTATACGTCTTTCTGTAGCCCTTATAGGCGTAAGTGGAACCCCTTAGATGGGCTTTGCGAGGAGCTTGCAGGGCATCCTTAAGCCGCTCTAACCTGTCGGCGTCGCCCACCATCTAGAGCCAGATGTATGATCTGAAGAGCTCAAGAGCTGAGGCAGGTTGCCTCTAATCACCGATTGCCGACAAGGTGTTTTTCTAGGAAACCCTCTTGCCCCGGTCGCTTGGCATAGGGGCAACCCTTAATGAGTTCTTTGCACTTCCCCAACATCAAGGGGCTATCTTAGAAGCATTAGGGGCCCGTGGCGATACTCCACGTCCTTTCCACCAGTTGGCGTCACAAACTGCCACGCGTCGTGTTGCCGAGGTCCTGGAGGGCCCCTCCCCTCGTTTGTTCCCTGGGGCCTCGGGTTTGCGCTTCCCTTAGCGCAACATCACAGGTGTAGTCGCCATAATAAGTAGTAGTCGACACGGAGTTCTCGGAAGTTCAGAGGGGATTTGAGCATAAAAAGAGGGCCGGGCTTCAGGGAACCCTAAGGAGTTAACGACCCGACCATAGGCTGAGTATACTATCTCTGGTCCTCTCTTCTCGGGAGCCGAGGCCTCCTACCGCTGCTTCTCTTTATAGTTGTTTACAAATCCTAAAGCAGGGTAAAGAAAAATCTTTAGGGAAAGCGTAAGAAGAGAGGAGCAACACGATGACTGTAGCCCGAGTAACAGAGATAAGCGCTACCTCAGAGCAGAGCTTTGAGGATGCCATCAACATGGGTGTTCAGCGGGCCACCAGCACTCTTCGCAATGTCGAAGGAGCCTGGGTGAAGGACATGAACGTACTGATCCAGGACGGCAATATCACTGGCTACAAGGTGAACCTGGCTATCACCTTCGTCTTGGAGGATACTCAGTCACCCGCTTAGAAAGATAGGTTAGTAGTCTCTACTGCAATAGAGAAGGGGCGGGGCCCCGGATATCGAGGTAACGCCACCATATGTTCTTGTGACTCAGCAACTACATTGGTGGTCTCATGTGTCGCTGACGGGGTTCCCTACCGGGTGCCGTTTTAGACCTTGAAGAACTCCACCAGCACGGGAGCGAGGGCTGCCGGATCGACGTTGTGCTGCTGACCTTCCAAGGTGCGGGTCTGCCCATCGGGGATGATGTTCGCGAGCGCCCGCGCCGTCTCGCGCATGAACGGGAAGCTCTCCCCACCGGCGATCACGAGAGTCGGCACCGTGACGGACGCCGCTCGCTCGGTCGGCAACGAGTAGTCGCCCATGATCATGGCGTCGTAGGCAAGCGTGTGCGCCAGGGCCTCCTGGGCCTGCCAGAACGGCTGGGTCCGCGCGTGGGCTACGAACTCGGGCGGAAGGCCAACCACTTTCATCATGAAGAACTCGACAGCGTCGCTGCGGCGACCCGCCGAGACCAGCTCAGTGTAGGTCCTCGCCGTATCCGCCGGCGGTCGGCGGCTCTCGTCGAGGACGAACGGTGGCTCCCACAGCGCCAGCTTCGTGAAGGCAAGTCCGCTCGCAGCAGCCTCGAGGGCGAGGGCTCCACCGGAGGATGATCCGTACACGAACGCCGATCCACCAGCTTCGTCGATGAGCGCTCCGATGTCCTCGACCTCGCGCTCTACCGCGTACGGCGCCGCGTCCCCGCTGTCGCCTCGCCCCCGACGATCGTAGTTGATCACGGTGAAGTGCGATGCAAGAAGCGCGGCCAGTGGCGCGTTTACAGATCGATCAACCGACCCGCCGCCCACCAGGATGATCGGCAGTCCGTCACCCAACTGATCGAAGGCGATGGTGGTGCCGTCGCTCGATGTTAATCTGTTCACGGGATCTCCTTCCAATCGTGGATGTTACTTCTCCTTTTGTTGTCCATACTTCAATCGAGCACGATGCCGTCGAGTGAGCCGCTACCTTCGTAGATCACGGTGTTCTTGTCCTCAAGCCGCACTCTCTTGGAGGTTGGGTGAATAAGAGGTCTCCTAGGCTGGGGAGGTGGTGGCCGATCTGGTCGCTACCTCACTTTACGACACGGAAGGTAAGGTGCGCTACGGGGTAGTCACGCGAGATCAGTAAAGAACTTCGGAGCCTAGTAGGATCCTCAGCCCACTGTTTACTCCAAGGTTCGACCGCATGGCTCACTAGACTTGCCCGAGGTACCGCTCCTTCGTCAAGGTCAGCACTTTATCCCCAGGCGTCGCCCACACGGCTTCGTTGAAGATCTCCACCTCTATCGGCCTTCGTACCCTAGGGCATCCACTACCTCCAGCATCCTTCACGACTCGATCTTCAAGAAACGCAGCACTCCCTAGTATGCTCAAGGTTGGGCTCAGCACGAGTTAGAACACCTCGAGGAGGAATCGCTCTACGGTCTCCCGGTAGCCCTCAGGGTCGAGGTTCCAAGATTCTACATGCCCTGCCCCATGAATACGCTGGTAGGTTACGAGATCCGGGCGGGCCTCGGCGAAGGCGTCACTCGACTCCACGGGGATAGTCTCATCCCGGTCGCCGTGGAACAGGAGTATGGGCACGTCGAACTCGCCGGCACGCTCGACTTGGCCGAGTGCTGACCAGTTTATCCCGGTTCTGAACGACGAAATGGCCTTGATTATCGGCACTGCAACACGTGGCAGGCTGTATTCGCGGGCGCCAAGAGCAAGTATAGCGTCCCAGTCGAGAGCTGGCGCGTCGAGGATAACACCCCGCACGTTAGCGGCTCTGTCCGATTCGCGCAGGAAGGTACAAGTTATTGTCCCACCCATGCTGTAGCCGACCAGAAGTAGGTCCTTGGCGCCGTTGGCGAGAGCATAGTCGGCGGCCGCCTCTAAGTCCCTCCACTCCGTCTGACCCAGGTGATAGAGTCCGTCAGGGCTTTTGGATGCTTCCGGATCGTTGCGGTAGGTTATGATGAGCGAAGCGAACCCCTGCCCAACGATCGTGCGTAGTATCCGCAGTGCCTCAGCACGCTCCGCCCCGTGGCCATGTACGAAGATCATGCAGGTATCCTTTGTGCCCTCTATGTACCAGGCCGGGAGCTCGCCGAGCTCCGAGTTCACTGTGATCTCCTCGTATTGCAGCCCGAAGGCTTGTTCCGGGTCGTGGGGGAAGGCATAACTATCGAGGAGGGCATTCCCAGGCTCGGGGGCGCCCCGCATCGCACGGAACTCTCGCGTAAGCCCAGACTCGTCAGTGTGCAGAATTCTTCCGACTTGCCCGTATCCGCCTGCCCACTTCAAGCCGTAAGTGCCACTCCTTCGAGCATTCGCATTCGGAGAGAGCTTTATATTTCCTGCTTCGGAGTCGAGCACCTCGACGTCGTACCCCGGTCTCGGTGAAGGATTCGGCTTGAGAAGCTTCTCAGAGAAGAACCAGCCCACCCCTAAAGAACCAACCGCCGCCAGCACCCCCGCGGCCGTTGCGTCCCAAAGCAGGTAGCGCCATCTCCTGAGAGGTCTACGCCTCACGCGGGCCTTCAAGCTTGTACGCGAGCATAAAAGAACTTGCCGGCCGAGTCTATCGTCGTGACGAGCCTTACGGCTACGTTGGACAGCAGCGGGGGTATTGTCCGCGGTTGGGACTGCCCGCGTCAAGATAAGATCACCGCCCATGACTCGGTGGCAAGCGTAGTCAGAGGCGGCCATTAGGCCACCCTACATCGTAACAACGAGCGTCTGGCTGCTACGGGGCGTCCTCGGCCTCCCTACACCCCTCCTCGGAGCAGCTCTTCAGAGCCTCGAGCTTAGCCTTCAGTTCCTCTAAGAGGGCGGGGTCGGCGCTCTCGTGGATGCTCTCCATCTCGTAGGGGTCGGCCTCAAGGTCGTAGAGTTCCACATCCCCATTGTCGTACTCGACGTACTTGTGGGTCTCGGTCCTTACCGCCTGGAAGCCGGGGGAACTGCTAGGCCCTTGCTTGGCTTTACCTTTGCCCTTGCCTTTAGCCTTCCCCTTAGCTTTGCCATC
>JALZFJ010000235.1 GCA_030867425.1 Actinomycetota bacterium
CCAGTTCTGTCCAGCATATGGACGACGGTGTATGGGTTGAGGGACGAGGCGGAGACTGGAACTCGTTCGTCTTCTTTAGCGATCCGGACGGCAACAGTTGGGTCCTGCAGGAGCTGCCTGCTCGCGACTAGGATATCGAAAGGAGAACGAACATGGGGAAAGTCGCTACGGGGCTCTCAACGTCGCTGGATGGGTTCATCGCCGGACCGAACGATAACCCTGACTCACCCCTGGGTGAAGGCGGTGAGCGGCTCTTTGCGTGGTACTCCAGCGGCGACACCGAATACAGGCTGCCGGGTACCGAGATGATGTTTATGGTCTCGCCGCAGAGCGCAGAGCTCCTCAGGGAGGCGCACAGCAAGATGGGGGCGTTCGTGACGGGACGGAGGACGTTTGATATCACCAACGGGTGGGATGGCAGCCCCCCCTTGGGCGTACCCACCTTCGTCGTCACCCATACCCTTCCACAGGAATGGGTCTACGAGGGATCGCCGTTCACGTTCGTCACGGAGGACGTCCAAAGCGCCGTCGAGCAAGCGAAAGCGGTCGCGGGCGAGAAGGACGTCGCTGTGGGCGCCGCCAGCATCGTGCAGCAGTGCATAAGGGCGGGACTTCTTGACGAGATACACATAGACCTGGTGCCCGTCCTGCTCGGGAACGGTGTTCGATTGTTCGACCCCTTGGGCACGGGACCGATCGAACTGGAGAGCACGAGGGTGGTCGAGGCTCCCGGGGTAACCCATCTCACGTTCCGCGTCGTAAAGTAGCAGCGAAAGGAGGGGTCCTCATATCGGACTACAATACTGAAGTTCAGGCTGGTCGGCACTTGGGAGATGTCCGGGGACGGGTGCGGGGGACGGTGACCTACGAGTGGATGGAGGGCGGCTTCTTCCTCCTCCAGCGCGTCGACATTAATCACGTCGGCCTCAAGATCACGGGTACCGAAGACATCGGATACGACGAGTCGAACGACACCTTGAAGTCGTACTTCTTCAGCAACACGGGGCCCAGTCCCTTCAGGGGGTGCCCTCGAGTACGTGTGGGGGGTGGGCGAGGACATCCTCAAGATCTGGGGCGTACATAAGGGCTCTCCGGCAGCTTTCAAGGGCGAGTTCGGCAACGACCCGCAACACCGGTGCCGGCCGCTGAGAGTAGCTGGGAGGAGGCGACGGGGCGACGTCGACCAGGGTTGAGCAGGCGGTAGGGTCCTCCCTTTATCAACCAGAAAGGAGACGAAATGAAGGGTGCTAAAGGCACCTACACTTTTGGTGAACGGCCTCAACATGTGCTACGAGGTCCACGGCATCGGCGAACCGCTGATCCTTTTGCATGACGGCGTCGGCGCGATCGAGATGTTCGGCGAGGTCCTGCCGCTGCTCGCAGAAGGCCGGCAGGTTGTCGCCATCGATTTGCAGACCTATGGGCGCGCGGCCGACATCGACCGCCCGCTGAGCTTCGAGTCGATGGCGGACGACGTCGCCGCCCTCATCGATCACCTCGGCTTCGAAGAAGTTGACCTCATGGGCCACTCCCTGGGCGGCGTTGCCTTTACAAACCACCATCCGGCATACCGAAGCTGTGCGCAAGCTCGCGGTCAGCCTGCCTAGCTGATCTGTCCCTGCAGATATCCTGCGGTCAACCGCCGCCAGTAGCCTCAGCCTCGAATCTCTCGAGCATGGCTCATGCCGGGGGTCTCGCACGCCGATCAACCCCGGTGCAAGCCGCCGTAGAGACGGAGCAGCCAAGCGCTACGTGGTCGCCGCGACACCCGACCAACTTTTCAACGAGACTAACGACAACTTCGCAGGTAATTTGTATTCTGGAACTCACTCCAGCTCGCGCCGCTTCCCCAACAGAAGGTGAGGTTTCGTCGAGCGCTAGCGTTGCTCTGCTTCTGCATCCCGCGCTAGATCCCCGCGAGTCTTGTCCTGCTGCGGCGGGGGATGGGCGTCCGGACGCAGATTTCGCGCAGTCTCGAAGGCGACGAGCGTGACGAGGAGCGCTAACAGCAGCGCGGCGAAGGTAACCGAGCCCAAGCTCGCCCCGGCGAATATCAGCGCCACGAGCAGGCCCGCGACCGCTAGGCGGGCGCGCACGATGGCTGGGACGATGCCCTGCGCTGTCGCGCCGTGGATTACACTTACGCAGCATAGGTACACGGCAGCGCCGCCACACAACGCCCACCGCGCGCCCGTGTCTAGTTCGCTCGCGTCGGCCTCCTTAATGAGTAAGCTCACGCCCGCAGCGACTGCGGTGAGCGCGGTGAGCATCGGCAGGTGGGTGTAGATAAAGCTAATGGCGACCATCGGCCCGGGCCGCAGCGCCAGGCCCGCGCCCACGTCGAAGTAGATCCACCACAGGGAGGCCACTGCCAAGAAGCCGAGCCCCGCGGCAGCAGCTGATGATGTCTGCCAGTTGCTGCCAGCGGTACCGAGTGCGATAGCGACCACCGACTCGCCCAAGACGATGATCGTGAAGAGCGCGAAGCGCTCGGGGATATGACTCGCGTGGAGCGGGATCCGGCGCACGAAGCGTGGGCCGCTGAAGGCGGGGACGCCGATATCTACCGCCAGCCCAATGCCCCACAACACGAAGCGCCACGGCGCGGGGAAGGCCAGCGACACGGTCCATAAGGCGACGCTGAAGCTGAACGCCAGGATGTAGCGGCCGATGAGCGAACGCGCCTCGGGCACGTGGCGGAAGGCGCGAACATAGAGGATGATGGTGAGCACCCGCAGGGCGACGTAGGCGAGTGCGAAGCCGACCGTCTGGCCATGGGTAACTTCGGGGATCTGCACAGCAAGCGCCGCGATGGCGAGCATCGCCACGAGCATCACGACACGGAAGACGACGTCGTCGGTATCGAAGCGGTCAGCGTAGAAGCTGAAGCCCTGCCAAGCTACGAACACGGGCAGGAAGAGCGCGGCGAAGATCGCAAAGCCTAAGAGCGAGTGGTCCTCTACTAGTTCATGCGCGAGTTGGGCGATGGCTACTACGAAGACAAGGTCGAAAAAGAGCTCGAGCCAACTCGCGTGGCGCTCGTCCTCAGCGTCGGCCAAGGTCTGCAACCGTGGCGGACGCAGGAGAGGTTGCGTGTGGCGTGAGTCATGGCCGAAGAGCGGCACCGGCTACCCCTTCTCGCCAACCGTTCGGATACGGCGTATAGTCGATACGCCGCCCCACCCGACAAGGTACGAATACGGCACGTACTCCCTCCTTGCTCGGCCCCCTGCTAACCGGCGATGATAGCATCTGGAGACCGCCCCGTGCCGAAGATGACGTGCAACTCGTGGTCGCTATTCAGCAGCTTACAGTCTATCTCGTAGTTGGCGACCGCCAAGACGCGTCGGTGCCGTGAACTCCAAGATGGCGTTTAGAAATGTATATTCGTTCTGCGCGGTCGACCACAGCGTCCTTCAGGTTTTCGATAGATCGGCGATCAGCGCCTATTAGTTCACCGTCAACGTATGACAACACCTGCTGAGTTGCCGGTCATTGCCTTCTACCCTGTATTTCGCAAGGGTCATAGTAGTGTTTCGCTTTCCGTGCGCCGGCATATCCTCTTCTCTACCCATACGGCGAGGCGAGTGCCGAAAGCGAATGGCGCCAAAGCGTGCAAGATCAAGCCGAGGCCCCACCACAGGTAGCGGTAGGGGCTCGGTTCGCCGAAGACGAGAAAGAGGGCCACGTGCATTGAGGTGGGTGAGTGGATTTTGCTCAATCATCGGCGGGATTTATGCCTTGATCTTGTCCAGGTGCTGCTTACGGAACTTCGCCACCTTGGGCGCGACCACGACCTGACAGTACGGCTGACCCCAGTTACGCCGGAAGTACTCCTGGTGGTAGTCCTCAGCAGCATAGAAGACACTAGCAGGTGTTACCTCCGTAACTATAGGATCGTCCCAGACGCCCGCCTCCTCCAACTGCGCGATCACCTCCTCGGCGACGCGCTTCTGCTCAGGGGTGTGGTAGAAGATCACCGAGCGGTACTGCGTCCTGACGTCCGCGCCTTGGCGATTCAAAGTGGTGGGATCGTGGGTGGAGAAATAGACCTCCAATATCTCCCGAAACGAGACGGCCTCATGGTCGAAAGTAACCTGGACGACCTCTGCGTGATCAGTAGTTCCAGTACAGACCTGCTCGTAGGTAGGATCTGGCACGGTGCCGCCAGAGTAGCCTGATACTACCTTTTGCACGCCCCGCAGCTCCTCGAAGACAGCCTCCAAGCACCAGAAGCAGCCGCCCCCGAGCGT
>JALZFJ010000047.1 GCA_030867425.1 Actinomycetota bacterium
GGACGGCTGGCTCAAGACCGGCGACATCGCCACCATAGACGAGTACGGGTTCATAGAGATCCAGGACCGTACCAAAGACCTCGTAAAGAGCGGCGGTGAGTGGATAAGCTCAGTAGCTTTAGAGAACGCCCTCATGGCCCACGACGCCGTCGCCGAGGCTGCCGTGGTGGCGATCCCCGACCCCAAGTGGGGGGAACGTCCTTTGGCTGTCGTCGTCTTGAAAGAAGGCGAAGTGGCGACGCAGGAAGAGCTCATAAAGCACCTCGAATCGGACTTCGCCGGGTGGTGGCTCCCCGATAGGGTAGAGTTCGTTGACGAGATCCCCAAGACCTCCGTCGGTAAGTTCAAGAAGAGCGAGCTGCGCGAACGCTTCGCCAAGAGGGTCTCCGCCGACGCTTAGAATTAGCTAGTCCTCGGACCCTAAGGGAGCGAATGAAACAGATAGAGGAGATCGTCGTCCAGAGAAACGTCCCCGCCGAGATGCGCGACGACACGGTCCTCATGGCGAACGTCTACCGGCCCGCCGCCGGCGGTCCTTACCCGGTCCTCCTGACCCGCCTGCCTTACGGCAAAGACCTGCCGCTGGCCTACTCTTACCTGGACCCGATCAAGTGCGCGAGCGCCGGCTACGTCGTCGTGGTCCAGGACGTAAGGGGCCGCTACCGCTCCGAGGGCAAGTTCACCCCTTTCGTCCGCGAGTTTGAGGACGGCTACGACACCGTCGAGTGGGCCGCGAAGTTGCCGGGCTCCGACGGAAGCGTGGGGATGTACGGCGAGTCGTACTTCGGCAAGACCCAGTGGCACGCCGCCGTGATGCAACCACCCTCTTTGAAGACGATGGTCCCCGGCGAGACCTGGGGGAACCACCTGAACGGCGCCCAGATGCGCGGCGGGGTCCAGGAGATAGGGGCGATACAGTACTGGTCGCAGGCCGCCCTCGCCCCCGAGATCCTCTTCCGCAGGTACCGGGACGACCCCGAGCAACGCCAGCAGAAACTCCCGATCCTCGGCGGCCTCATAGACACCATGTCCGCGGGGGGAGGCTACGACGTTCTGCCGCTGACGAACCTTCCGGACCCCGACGGCCTCGTGCCGTTCATGCACGGGGGGCTCGAACGCGGCGTGGACGACGAAAGCTGGGATTATCTGAACATAGATGGCAAGTACGATCTGGTAGAGGCCCCGACCCTCCACATCGGCGGCTGGTACGACTGCTTCATCGGGGAGACCTTGAGGCAGTACGAGGCGATGAAGGAGCAGGCGAAGAAGAGGGACATGCGCCCGCCACGCCTGCTCGTGGGGCCTTGGAGCCACGGCAGGTTCGAGAGCCTGGTGGGAGACCTGGACTTCGGCCTCGCGAGCTCCGGCACGCTCCTGAACTACCGGGGCGACCTGACCGATTACCACCTACGCTGGTTCGATGCGACGCTGAAGGGGGACGAGGAGGCCCTAGAGGAGATCCCGCCGGTCGAGGTCTTCGTGATGGGCGAGAACCGCTGGCGCGGCTTCGAGGAGTGGCCCGCCCCCGGCGCGCGTGAGGAGCACCGGTACTTCAACAGCGGCGGCGCCGCCAACACGGCCTCCGGCGACGGGGGGCTCTCGCGGGAGAGGCCGGATAGCACCGGCAACGTCCCGGACGAGTACGACTACGATCCCCACAATCCCGTCCCGACCATCGGTGGGGCGACGCTTTTGCCCCCGATCATGCGCCGCGGCCCCCGCGACCAGCGCCCGAACGAGGAGCGCTCCGACGTCCTCTGCTACACGGGCGAGGTGCTAAAGGAGAGCTGCACGGTCCTCGGGCCCGTCTACGTGACCCTCTTCGCCGCCTCTTCCGCCCCCGACACCGACTTTGTCGCCCGGCTCGTGGACGTCTACCCCGACGGTCGGGCCCTCGTCGTAACGGACGGCATCATCCGCGCCAGCGCCCGGGAGAGCTATCCCGCCCCGGGCGTGATAGAGCCGGTGGAGCCGAGCAAGATAGAGCCCGGGCGCCCATACGAGTACGCCGTGGACCTGTGGACGACCGGGATCACCTTCCTCGCCGGGCACCGGATGCGGGTGGAGATCACCTCGAGCTCCTTCCCCCGTTGGGGACGCAACCTGAACACCGGCGAGAGCAACGCCCATTCGTCGCGCACGCAAGTTGCCCGCCAGAAGATCTTCCACGACCCGCAGAAGCCGAGCCATATTACACTGACCGTCGTAGATAGTTGATCGAAGGAGCGTCCCCATGCCCGAACCCGTCATCCTCGAAGCCGTCCGTACCCCGTTCGCGCGCAGGGACGGCGCCTTCCGCGAGGTGCGCCCCGACGCCCTGCTCGCCCACACCCTCAACGGCCTCGTGGAGCGCACGGGGATAGAGGTGCAGAAGATAGAGGACGTCGTAAACGGCACCGTCACCCAGGCCGGGGAGCAGGGCGCCAACGTCGGGCGGCTCGCGGTCATGCTCGCGGGCTTCCCCGTTACGGTCCCGGCCGTAACCCTCAACAGGATGTGCGGCTCCAGCCAGCAGGCGGTCCACTTCGCCTCGCAGGCCATCGCCGCC
>JALZFJ010000252.1 GCA_030867425.1 Actinomycetota bacterium
CGGGAAGGCGAGCCTCAAGGTTTCGCCGTCGAAGCCCTCCACCGTAGCCTCCTCGTACACCGCCGCCGCCGGGACTTGCCGCCGCCCCTTGAGCTCCTGCACAACCGAGGCCCAATCAAGGGCGAACCCCGAAGCCCTAGCATCCTCGCCGGCTTCTCCGATGTCCTCCCCCATGGGGTCTTCTCCGGAGGGCTCTTCGTCCTCCTGCGGCGTTTCAAGTGTTGCGGGCGCCGCGGGCATGGCCAGCTCCTCGATCTCGGATGTCTCTTCCTCACGCGGTGGGGATACCGCGTTGCTAACAGCGCCGTTTGCGACGGCGTTCTCTAGCGCTTCGAGGCGTGCGAGGAGGGTGTCCACCGAGGGTTCGGCGTAGTCGCGGGCGAGCTTGAGAAAGGTGAGTTCGAGCTCCAACTTCGCGTCGACGCCACCCTTGATAAGCGAGAGGGCGTCACCCAAAGCCTCGATTATGCGCACGATCTCCGCCGTGGGCACCCGTCCGGCCTGCTCCTCGAGGCCCGGCCTCTCTTCAGCTCCGATCTCGGCGAGCGCGACCTCGGGGGCGTGCGGCAGGAGCATGAGGCGCCGTAGATGCCCGACGAGCTCTCCGACGAACCGCGGGAGGTCCTTCCCCTCGTTCTGAAGTCCGTCCACGACGCGCAGGGCGTCCGCCGCTCGTCGCTCGTAGAGCGCATCCGCAGTCCTCATGAGCACATCCGATCCGACACTCCCCAAAAACTCCCGAACGCCCGCCGCGGTGATGGGGCCCTCGGCGAACGAGGCGAGCTGGTCCAAAAGCCCCTCGGCGTCCCGAAACGAGCCCCTTCCCTCCCTGGCGATGACGGTGAGCGCTTCCGACTCGGCCTCTATCCCCTCGGCCTCGGCGATCTCGCGCAGCTTCTCCGCGAGCAGCGAGACCCCGGGCCTGCGGAAGTCGAAGATCTGGCAGCGGCTTATGATCGTCGGCAATACCTTATGCTTCTCGGTCGTCGCGAGCACGAAGATCACGTGCTCGGGCGGCTCCTCGAGCATCTTGAGGAGCGCGTTAAACGCCTCGGTGGTGAGCATGTGGACCTCGTCGATGATGTAGACCTTCATCCGCCCCTGGGTAGGCGCGAGGTTTACCTTGTCCCTGAGGTCCCGGATCTCGTCTATCCCCCGGTTGGAAGCAGCGTCCATCTCTAGCACGTCCATCGAGAAGTTGTTGATGATCGCACGGCAACTCTCGCACGTCCCGTCCGGCTCGGCGGTAGGCCCCTCCGCACAGTTCAAGCCCATCGCCAGAACCTTCGCCGTGCTGGTCTTCCCCGTCCCCTTGGGTCCAGAGAAGAGATAAGCATGCGCCACGCGCTCGGTCTCTATGGCGCGCCTCAAAGTGCGCACCACTGGCTCTTGGCCGACGATGGCATCGAAGGTGCGGGGCCGCCACTTACGGTAGAGCGAGACGTGGCGCATCTAGGAGACGATGGTTCCTGAAGATCTCACACGCTAAGTATAGCGGAGGCAACACCTACGAAAACAAGGAAATGCCGCGCACCCCGCCTTCGACGGACCCGGACCCGGCGAACTCCCGGCCGTCAGCTCCGGCTCGGCTACCCCGTAGCACATGGGGTTACCCGCTTAGTGCTGCTACCTCCCGGTCCTGACACGGTTCGCGGGGTCCCATTGCCCGGGACCGAACCATCAACGCTTTCGTCACCGGTTTCCACCGAACCCGGGCCGCCTCGGGCGGGGATCTAGGCCCTGCTAGGCGATCGCAGGTATAGGGCATCGCCAGCTCCCCGCTTAGCGCGGCTCGATGATTTTATCAAAGGAAGCGCGGAAAGGACGAAAGAAGATGCGCCTACCACTCGCGCCATCTTGAGGCGCGGAGGCAGGTATCCAGAGCCTGGCGGTTTCGAGAACAACTCTAGGGCGTTTCGCTCGTCCCTTTCACCAGGAAGAAGACCTCGTCGAAGGAAGGCTGGGGGCGTCCAAGGACCGAGCGCTTCTACTTCAACGACGGGTAGGGCGAAAGAAGCGCCTGACCGCCAGACTAGCCTCACCTTGACGTCCAGCTCCTCTCCCAATGAGGTAGAGGACCGAGCCTTCGAGATGTTCTCAGAACGTACAGTTGCCAAGGAAATGCGCGCTGTCTGCGGCCTATGCGAGATCCCGCGACTTTGTGCGTTGTCCAACACGATGGCGGTCACGTCCGCACGGCGAACTCGATCTCCTGGGCTTTCGCGTCGGATGCGGCGAACGTAAGCAGATGCTCGCCCTCCTCAGCCACAGAATCACGGTCGTGGTTTGAGAGCGGCCTGTACGACTCGATGTGGAGCGTCGCAACTCCTCGCTGAGGCCTGATCTGCCACAGGCCTCTGAAGAAACCATCGACCAGCACGGAGCCGCGGATAAGACGTTCTGTGGCACGCAGCGTTTTAAGATCCGTATCGCTTATGACCCGGGAGCGATCCGCATGGGAGACAAATAGGTTGTCATACTCGGGCAGGAAGCGCACGGGCGCCGGCGTACCTGGATGCGGCCGAGGCGCATCAGGGAGATCGAACAGCTCGTTCCCTGCCTCGTCGCGGAAGGTCACCAGACGCTCTCGCAACCGCTCGACGACAGCGCGCAGCCGGGTCAGCCCGCACCATTGCTGGACGTCCTTGACCGTTGCCGGGCCGAAGGCGGCCAGGTAGCGCATGACCATGTCCTCTGGCGAGGGATCGGTGTGGAGGGGACGGCCGAGCCACGCCTCGGCCGAGGTGCACCTGACCTGTCCACTCTTCCCCCAAATGCCACGCGGCGGCACCTGCACCAGCGGCACCAGGCTGCGGATCGCAAAGACGAGCGAGGCCGCGTCGTGATCAGGCCACTGCTCTCGGAGCAGGGCCCCTAGCTCCGGGTTGGTGCGCGGTGATTTCTCGACCAAGGCACGACCGGCTGCGGTAAGCGCGCCGATACCCGCGCCCCCGAGCCGAGGGGCGAAGGTGGAGTTAACGCGCAGGTCCCGGTCAAAGATTATTTGCGTTAGCGGGCGTAGCATCAGACAATCCTCTGCGGTGACCAGGTGAACCGTGTTGCGCATGAGCGCGATGCGCACCATCTTACGGTTGTTCATGAGCTGAACCAGCTCGTCGGGCTGGAACCCCTCTAGTCGCGTCCAGAGACCAACGTAAGGCGCAAGAGGCGACTGAGCCTGCATACCGACCAGGTGCTCGATAGCGTCGAAGGCGGACAGCTCGGAGCGGCGAAGAAGTATCTGGCGCTCAAGCAGCGCGCG